>CAIPEX010000001.1 GCA_903864185.1 uncultured Chloroflexota bacterium
AATACGTCTGAGGACGGCGGCGCGTTTTGGACGGGCCAGACCACGGTGCGCAACTCAATCTTCACCGACAACTATTCGGCGGCGAACGGCGGGGCGATCCATGCTGGAGGCCGTATCGTTGCCATTCGCACGCGCTTCGCGCGCAACACGGCGGCGGTGAATGGTGGTGCAATTGACTTTACGCCTGGTCCGACGAAGAGTCGCATTGTCGACTGCACGTTCAAGAAGAATCACGCACTCAATCAGGGTGGCGCACTCTTTGCGGAAACGGACGCGGATCTCACGATTCGACGGAGCACGTTCGTGCGCAACAGGTCGGTCTCACACGGCGGCGCCGCTCGGTTCTACGAGAGCACCGTGCGCGTGGTTAACTCACGGTTTGAGCGAAACCACTCGACCGAGGCGGGTGGTGCAGTTGATGCCTATCAGGGCACGCTAAGCATTGTTGGGAGCACCTTCCTTCGCAACCGGTCGACGACGGGCGGCGGCGCCTTCGTCAGCTGGCAACAGTTTCACCTTGCGGTGCGTCACTCCACGTTCATCATGAATCGAACGGGGGTGCTTGGCGGTGCGTTCCTATGTGATTGCACCAGTGCGAAGATCTTCCATTCGACCTTCTTGCAGAACCATGCGCACCTTCAAGGCGGTGCCTTTGCGATGCTGGGCGGCCTGCAGCAGGAGGTACGCGGCAACGCCTTTACGAACAACTCCTCGCCGAACGGCGGCACACTCCACCTCTACACCTGTGAGGGCCCGGTCGACCATGCGCAGGTGCGACGGTTCAAGCGCCTGAACAGCTATGCGGGAAATCACTCCCGCGGTGAGCATCCGCAGATCTTCTTCGACACTGCCCACTGCTGATCCGCGCCTCCGCGAGGGGGTTCGTGCACGCTCCGCTACCCTGAAGCGATGACGATGCGCGTGGCGCTCCTTGGGGCTGGAACCGTTGGCGGGGCGGTGGCGAAGGTGCTTGCCGCTGAGCACGAGGCCTGGGGGGTCACCCTCGCCGGGATCGCCGTGCGCGATCTCGCCAAGGCACGTGCGGCGGGCCTCGATCGCCTTGCGCCACTCACGACTGATCCTGCGGGGCTTGCCGCATCTTCTGACGTTGATCTTGTTGTCGAGCTGATGGGCGGGCTCGATCCTGCGCTTGCCATTGTTGAGGGCGCGCTCAAGGCGGGGCGACCGGTGGTGACGGCGAACAAGTTGCTCCTCGCAACGTTTGGCGCGCGACTCGAGGCACTGGCGCGCGCGTCGGGTGCAGCGCTGCGCTTTGAGTCGGCGGTTGCGGCGGGGGTGCCGGTGATCGGCGTCATCGCGCGCGATCTTTCGGCGAACGAGATCTTGTCGATTCGCGGCATCATCAATGGAACGACGAACTACATCCTCACGAAGATGGAGAGCGAGGGCTGGTCGTACGAACAGGCGCTCGGCGAGGCACAGAAGATCGGCTACGCCGAGGCGAATCCGAAGAGCGATGTTGAGGGCGAAGATGCGGCGGCGAAGCTCGTCATCTTGGCGCGCCTCGCCTCGGGCGCATGGCCGGCGCTCTCGCACGTGCAACTCGACGACGCGCCGGGGATCACCGGCGTCACGCCCGCGCAAATCGCCGACGCTGCGTCGCGCGGCGCGCGCCTGCGCATGTTGGCTTCGTGGGAGAACGGCGGCGACGATGCAACAAAGGATCGCCTCGCCGTACGCGTCACCGAGGTGCCCGCCGATTCGCGCCTCGGCACCACGGTCGGTGGCGGCAATCTCATCGTGATCACGGGCGACCTGATCGGCGACCTCACCCTCGCTGGCGCCGGTGCTGGCCCCGGCTCGACCGCATCGGGCGTGTTGAACGACCTGTTGGCAATTGCGCGCGGCGAGGGATCGTCGTGGGGCGACCTCCCGCCTGCCGCCGATGCGCCGGCACCAGGCTGGGTGCGCGCCGCCA
>CAIPEX010000002.1 GCA_903864185.1 uncultured Chloroflexota bacterium
GACTCGTCGCTCGGCTGGGAGGAGACCCGCATCACTCCAGTTCGCCATGGCGATGCACATGCACGTGAGGTTTCACAACTGGGCAGCGCTGGAAAAATCCTTGAGGTGCCGATCAGTCGCTGGCTCGACGATTGGGCCTGGTTTGAACCTGGGCGCGGTGGCGGACCGCCTGCAACGCCGAGCGCCTTCATCGAGGTGGTACGAGCCGAGCTCGTCCTCGCGCATGAGCGCGCGCTGAATGACGCGAGCCTGCGCACCGGTGTCCTTACCTATACGTTCCACCCTGAGTGCATCGGGAGAGGGAGCCGCTTCACGGTGCTCGCCGCCATCATCAACACCGCACGTACCCTCCCCGGGGTGCGCTTTACACGACTTGATACAGCAGTTGCGCGCGTGAGCGCCTAGTAGAGCTCGAGGTAACGCTCAACCTCCCAGTCGGTGACGTGCGTCCGGTAGGCGTCCCACTCGGCCTGCTTTGCCTCGAGGAAGTGTGAGAGCACATGCTCGCCGAGTGCACCGCACACGACTGGGTCGTTCTTCAGCTCCTCGATCGCTTCGACGAGGCTACCTGGCAACTCGCGGATCCCCTGCTGCGCGACGCGCACGGCATCCATCTCGTAGAGCGACTCCTCCACAGGATCTGGGAGCGTGAGTCCCTTCTCTACCCCGTCTAGCCCCGCCGCGATCATCACCGCAAACGCGAGGTAAGGGTTAGCCGAAGGATCTGGGCAGCGCAGCTCCATCCGTGTCGCCTCCACCGATCGACCGGCGGAGATCATCGGCACGCGAATGAGCGCGGAGCGATTCTTGCGACCCCAGACCAGATACGTTGGTGCCTCGTACCCGGGGACCAGGCGCTTGTACGAGTTCACCGTTGGAGCAAGGATCGCAATCATTGCGCGTGCATGCTTCAGGGTGCCCGCCATATACGACTTTGCGATTGGCGAGAGGCCGTATTTATCCTTGGCGTCGTAGAAGACGTTCTTCCCGGTCTTCAAGCTTGCAAGGCTCTGGTGCGTGTGCATGCCAGAGCCGTTGATGCCGAAGATCGGCTTTGGCATGAAGCTCGCGTAGAGACCGTGCTGTGACGCAATCTCCTTCAGCGCGTATTTAAATGTTGTCGCGTTATCTGCAGTTGCGAGTGAGTCTGAGTACTCGAAGTCAATCTCGTGTTGCCCTGGTGCGACCTCATGGTGCGCGGTCTCAATCTTGATGCCGAGCATCTCGAGTGCATCGACCATGTCTTGACGAATGGTGATCCCCTGATCGCCGGTGAAATCAAAGTAGCCGGCCTTGTCGTGCGGCTTCGCAATCGGTCGTCCGTCTGGCCCGTTCTCAAAGAGGAAGAACTCAAGCTCTGGCCCCATGTTGACCTTGTAGCCAAGTTTCTCAGCGCGCTCCACCTGCCGACGCAGGACGCCGCGCGGATCACCCGCAAATGGTGAACCGTCCGGGAGGAGGACATCGCAAATCACGCGCGCAGTGCCAGCGCCGCTCTCCGCTGGCGCCCACGGCAGCACGCGCCAGGTAGACATGTCGGGTCGCAGGAGTTGATCGCTCTCGGCGATGCGCGTGAAGCCCTCTACGGATGAGCCGTCGAACCAGGTGCCATGCTTAATGGAGTTGGGCATCTGATGGATCGGGATCTGCACGCTCTTCACGATCCCGTGCAGGTCGACGAACTGGAGCTGCACGGTGCGAATCCCCGACTTCTCGGCCTTCGCCACGGTTGCAAGCGCGGTACGTACCTCTGCCTCTGTTCGTGCTCCCGACCCCTTCGGCATGATCCCCTCCACGGGCATTTCGCCCAATCTTGTGCGTCCGGCACAGAATTCACCCCCCAAACGTGGGTAGGTGGCCGTCGCTGGCGAGTCTAGCGGCTCAATCCCGCAAGGGCGGGGCGAAAGAGGGCTTGGAACCTGTGATTTTGCACAAGAACGAGAGGTCTAGCGCAGGGTCACGCTCACGATAAGCGTCGTGGTGTTACCGGCTGGCCCGACGGTGAGGTAGACCTTATAGGTGCCTGCCGGGAGCGGGCTCCCCGCGGTTGATTGGAACGTGATCGTCTTGGCCTTCGTCCCGAGATTGGTGTGGGCGAGAAGGGTTCGCTTCAAGATCGACCCGTCGGCACTGCGAAGTTCGACGCCGACCCGTGTCGCGCTGCTCAAGCGAATGGAGACCTCACCGCGGCCTCCCGACTTGCCTTGTGCGCTGAATGCTGCAACGCGACGCTCAAGGTCGACTCGAGCATTCTCTTCTGCGCGGTTCCCCACTCGATCGTCGACACGAAGGCGGGCCGAATACTGCCCGCTCGTGGCCTTTGCACCTGTACGCGTGGTTCCATCCCAGACAACCGAGCCTGAGCTGCCGCGTACAGTAAAGCTCCGAACCACACTCCCTGCTAGGTCCAGGATATCGATGCGGCTGGTTCCCGTCTCTTGCGTGCTCCAGCGAAACTTTGCTGTCTCATTTGAGCCGTTGCCATTTGGTGTGAATACTGCAGGTCCACTAAGTTCAAGTACCGGCGCCGTTCCATCAACCACCACAGACTTGCTTGTCACTGATTCATTTCCCGCAGCATCGACTGCACGAACCTTGAGTGTGTATGTGCCGTCAGCGAGTGCTACTGCACTGTTATCTCTACCGTTCACGGTGAATGATGCAGCAGCAAGGCTCTGGCTCCCCAGATCCACCACCGTGCCGCTGCTGCATGATGATGCGCTGCACAGCTTTGCAGAGATGCTCGCTGCACCAGAAGATGAGGCGCTATAGACAATAGAACCACCGGGTCGTACGCGACCGATCGAGGGTGTCGTTACCACTGGCACTGGAGGCGGCGTGCGGTCAACGGTGAAGAGGACTGGTAGCGTGAGTCGTTCCGCAGCACTCGCTGAACCGGCGACCGAAGCAAACGGTGTCCCGCTGGCACTGCCTGTGAGATAGCCGCGATAGTCGCCCTCTGCCAACGTTCCACTCAGTGGTGTGAGATCAATCGTCTCGCTCGTCTCAGCAGGATTGAGGGTAAACGTGTCGACCGTCGCCCCGTCTGGGCCTACGAGCGTGAGCCCAAGGCCGCTGACGCTCCCGATGCTCGTATGCGCGATCTCAACCAGCGATGTGAGTGTGGGGTTCAGCGCGGGGGCATCTTCCGGCGCAACAAGTCCAGCAAGGCGCACCACTGCAACCGCGTCAAAGCGAGCGCGCGGGTCGAGTGCGTCTGCCCGCACATAGGCGGTTCTGACATACCAGTCTGGTTCGGGGTCGGTAGAGATTGGCCCGATGATTGGCCACCAGGTATCGCCCGCCTCAACAACTGGCGTGCCGGCAAGCTTCACCACCTCGTCTTTTAGTAGCACGCCGACTACGGCGGTCCCAGTTCCTGGGCCTGCCCGCATATTTACAGAATTATTGGAAACTGTTGCAAGCCCACCGGTTGTCAATGTGCCTGGGGTGGCTGGGCTAGCAGGGGTCTCACTGCTCCACGCCCCAACGTTGCCTGCAGTGTCAACCGCACGCACGCGCACCGCAATATCTGCATCTGCTGCTAAGAGCGCCGATGTTGCCGTCGTCGCCGTGTACCACTGCTCCCATGTTGTGCCGTCGCGACTGATCTCAACATCATACGTAGCAATGCCCGAGGCATCATCCACCGCGCTCCATACGATGCGCACAAGTCCGTCGCTACTTGCAGGTGCAATCGCCGGAACGGAAGCGATGGGCCCTGCATGGTCTTCAACGAGTGCCTTGATGATCTCATCGCGCAGATCTGAGTACGCATCGTCATAGCCGATCGCCCAGATGCCAACGCCGCGCAGTCCGGCATTGTTCACGAGTGCCAGGCGCGCAGCGAATCCAGTAGGGCCGTCGATGTAGAGGTGGCGATAGCAGCCATCGGCAACCTTGCATTTTCCCGTTTCGTAGCTGATCCATATGCCGACTTCGTCGGTATCTACGCGGCTTCCGTGTTCCGCAATAAGAGCAGCGGCGGTTGCATAGTATGACTGCGCAAAAGCACCATACGTTGCTGTATCGGTTTGAGTGCGTGCGTGGTACCCATCGCTTTTCGTTGACCATGCGCCGCCGTACCAGGGGACGGCCAGGATGATCTTGCTCGCAGGAATCTTGTTCTTGTAGGCGGCGACGGTGTTTGCAAGGTCATAAGCAGGTCCCATAAGTGGATCAAGTGACCCAGCTCGACTCGACCCACCGTCACGGTAGTCGTACGCCATGATGATCACCGCATCGGCAGCCCCCTCGGCGGTGGCGTTGATCACGGGCGAACTTGAGACTGAGCCCATCGTTGCGTAGGTGAGCGACCACTCTGCCGGCATCTGCGCGCGGAACCCGCGGAGGAGCTCAACGAAGTTTGCATCGTCGGTGATCGGCTCGAAGTCGAGGCTGATTCCGTCGGCATCGTTGAGCTGAACCTCGGCAATCGTCTCCTCGATAAGGCGCTGCCGTGCAGCAGGGTCGCCGAGGAGATTTTGTTGCACGTTCCCGCTCCCCCACGCCATGGCGGTAACGGTTAGGACAACCTTTGCCCCCTTGCGATGCGCCTCCGCGATGATTCGATCGAGACGGGAGCTGCGCCAGCCGTTCCACGAGTTGTTGGTGCGGTCGAGTGCTCCGGTCGCTTTCGCTCCAACAGAGAAGTAGGCGATCGTCGAATAGGTTCGGAAGTCGATGACCGTGGAGTCGTCGGAGAGCTCCCAGTACGGGAGATAGCCGAACACCTCACGCCTCAGGCTGCTCTCAGTTTGAGTCGCTCGTGCGGCGGAGGGCGAGGCGGCGATACCTCCAAGGCCAATCATGGCCGCGCAGGCGAGGCTGCCGAGCCGCCACCTTAATGACTGATGCATGCTCATGCGCCAATACTACCCGCGACGCCGCACGAGTTCCTATGAGATTTGAAAGGATCGGCCAAGCGCGCTGGCTAACCCTGAAGGGCTGGGTCTCCATCAGCGTCGAGGATCCGCAGTGCGATCGAGAGGGCGAGGCGCAGATCGGGCTCGCGAAGATCCCACCCGGTGAGCTCTTCGATGCGCCGAACGCGATAGGCGGTCGTGTTGCGGTGGACGCCGAGCGAGCTGCTCGCCTCGGCAGAGCCAGGCGCATCGAGGACGGCACGGATCGTGGCGATGCGCTGTCGACGCGCGCCGGGGGTGCCGATAAGAATCGGCTCGAGCAGCGTGAGAGCATGGCGGCGTGCCTCTGGAATTGAGAGCACCGCGCCGAGAAGTCGATGTGCGCCAAGGAGTTCCGCACGTACCACCTGCTCGCCGCCACTGCCAACGCGACCACCGAGTCGACGCTCGAGCGACTCCAGGGCATCGCGGGCCTCCGCCTCGGCGGCGGGTCGTGCCGACGGCTCGGTGAACGGTCGCGAGATTGCCACAGGACGGTCGAGTCGCTTGGCAACTTTTGCGGCAACCAGTGCGGCACCAGGATCTGCTGCGTCGGCAACGGCGATGATCCGCACCTCGAGACTCTCGTTACTCCCGCGAAGCATGAAGCGTCGGGGTCCTGCAAGAAGTCGAATCTCGCGGCGCAATGCAGGAACGTCGGTCTCATGCGGACGCGGCTGGCGTGCTGCAATCGCCACCCATGGCGGCCCGTCGGCGGGAAGTGTGCGCGCCTCGCCGCGACCAGCGTTTGCGGGGAGTTCGGCGGCAACGCGAACGATCTCCAGTGCAAGGAGTGGCGCGACTCGCTCGCAGGCAATCCGCTCACGCTCGCTCACCAGCTCATCACCCAGCAAGACGATCGAGCCAGGCCGATCACCGCCCTCATCGGCGAGTGGTGACTCTTCGATATCCATGCCACCGTCACGCCCGGTGAGTTCGCTCTCGGGCGCGCCAGGCACGGCGGGGAGTGGGATGCGTTGCCCTGGCTGACGACCCTTTGCTAAGTAGCCGGAGACGGCCTTCGCCGCAGCTGCGCTGTTCGGGAGGCCTGCCGGTGCGACAACGGCGAGCACTGCACCGCCGCGCGCCTCGAGTGCAACCGCGCGGCCGATAAAGCGTGCAAGTGCACCAATGAGCGCGTCGAGTCCTTGGCCATCAAGTGCAAGTGCAGCAATCTGTCGCTCAAGTGCAACAGCCTGGCGCTCGAGTTCTGCGCGGCGATTCACCACGGCGCCGATCAACGTCCGCTCCAGTACCGCCGCCTCTGTGTTCGGCAGCTCAAAGCATGGGAGGCGCATTGCTGTTGCAGACGTCACAAGATCACCAACTGCGGTGCGCTCGCTCGAGCTCGCGCCCGATCCCGTCAGGAGAATCACCCCTGTTGCGCGATGGTCAACCAGGTACTCAATCAGTTCACGTCGCGCTGGTGCGTCAGTGGCACTCGTCGTCAAGGTTGCGAGTGGAATCAGCGCGAGGTCGCCCGCGTCCATCCCATCAAATGCTGGGATCCGTGCGCGCATCACGCGCACCCAGGTAACCGTTTGAGCAAGCGCCTCTTCTGGCGCGGCCGTGAGCTGTTCTGCGCCAGGGAGGAGTGTGTTGACGATCTCGCGCAGTGATGCCATTAGCGTGATTCTCCTGCGTTGATTGCTCCAATGCGCGTCAGGATGCGCGCCGCCTTCGCGCCATCAGCCCCGCGCTCAAGCAAGAGTGCAGCCGACACCGTGCGCTCGCTGGCGCGGATCCGGAGCCAGAGGCGCGCGCGTGGACGACGGAGCGTCAGGGTGAAGCCTGCAATCAAGAGGAGGGCGGCGAGCCAGACCATGAGCGCGCCTGGATCGCGGCGGGCGATAATGCCGGTGTACGAGCCGAGTGACTCCAACCGGACGGTGAACGCCGCACCGGGTGAAGTGGCAATCTCGCCCGGCGCAAGCACAGAGACGAAGAGTGTGCGCAGTGGAGGCGAGCCGTCTGTGCTGGGAGAGGCCCCGGGGTCTGGCTCGCTTGCGATCACGAGGACCGCTGGCGCCCCTGCGGCGTCGCGTTGCAGCACGAGTTCAAGCCCTGCACTGCTCCCTGGAACGGGAAGGGTCGCATACGGTGACCCCTCCGCAGTGCTCGTAAATGGCGCCTCGCCCGACCAGAGCAGTGCACCAGCAGCATCGCGGATCGTGAGCGCCGCAGACGGCCCGAAGAAGTTCTGGTGAAAGCTCCATCCCTCGTAGGTGAGTGGCTCGTTGACGCGCACGATGCGCCGTGCAACCTCAACGCCATCAACGAAAACCCCGAGATCGGTGGCGAAGTCTTTGAACGCTCCGGTCGCATCGCGTGGCGCAGTAAATGCATAGTTCTTGATCACGATCCCGCCAGCAGCACCAATCTTGCCGATCGGCAGCGCCTCGCCGTTTGTGAGAAGAATCCCCTGCGTGTAGCCGAACGCACCGGAGACGGCAGCGCCTAGTAAGAGGAGGACGAGCCCTGCGTGGGAGATCAGCGTGAATCGACCCGAGCGGCGGAATCGGTCGGCGAGGATGATGCGGCCATCAGCACGCTCGGGGTCGCTGCTGATCTCTGCCTCCCAGCCCTCGCTCTGTGCAACGGCAGCGATCGACGCGGCAGTGGCCTCAAGCGTCGATGCTGATGGTGCGGGCTGAATCTCAACAACACCGCGCCCTGGAAGTTGCTCATCGAAGAACGCCGACGGTTGCTCCACGCGACTCTGCGCAGATGCAGCGCGGATCTTCGGGAGGCGATCCCAGGTGCACACGATGATGGAGATCGCGAGGAGGGCGAGCATCCCCGCAAACCACGGTGTGGTGAAGATGCGGAAGAGGCCGAGGCGCTCAAAGATGCCGACGAGTGGGCCGAGCGTCGGCTCATAGGCGGCGCGGAGGCGCCCCATCTCGGCCGCATAGTCGGTCGCGTTCTGGAGGGCATAGTCGGGGAGTTGCCGAAGGGCGATCCCCACGCTGGCGGCAACCACCAGCGCAACGATCTGCACGATGGCGAACCGAACGCTGGTCAGAAGCCCGTAGATGGGTTGCAGGGGTCCTCTACTCACGCGCTGATGGTAGCCTTCACCCGAATCCAACCAGTTGCCAGGAGGTGCCATGTCGAAGAACCCGGAGCGCGTCCCGCTCGATGACCTTGATCGCCGCCTGATGGAGGTGCTCCAGGCCGATGGTCGCCGCCCCTTCACCGAGATCGCGACTGCCTTCGGCGTGCCTGAATCCACGATCCGTGCCCGCTACAAGGCGATGGTCGACCGCGGCATGCTCAAGGTGATCGCCGTCGCCGACCCCCTCAAGGTGGGCTACCCCCTCATGGCGATGATCGGCGTGCGCTGCACTCCCGCTGCCCTGCTGAACACCGCAGCGGCGCTTGAAGCGCTTCCTGAGGTGAGCTACTGCGTCATCGTTGCTGGTGCGTATGATCTGCTCATCGAGGTTGTCTGCCAAGACAACGATGCGCTTCTCGCATTCCTCACCGATCGGCTGCGCGCAATCGAGGGTGTGCTCGAAACGGAAACCTTCGTCTATCTCCGGATCCTTAAACAGAACTATGAATGGGGAACGACCCCGGCCTAACTGCTTTCGCAGGTAGAGCGGGGTCGCTCGCACGCATTCAGTTACTGCTTAGGCTGTGCGGCGCTTCCTCCAGCCGACAACCGATGCTGCGGCGATCCACGCCGCGAGTGCGCCGATGATGATCAGCGGGAGTGACCCCGTCGATGAATCGGCTCCAACCGTGTCGTACATCGCAAACATTGGCATCGGGCCAATAGCTGTTCCATCGGGCAGTACGCATGCTGCAACCAACGGATCGTTTACATTCACATCGCTCGCGCAGGGCTCGAGGGTCGCGACATACTCAGCCATCCATGTTGCATACATATTCGCGAAGTCGACTCCTGGGCCGTTCCCGGCATCAACCGATGTGGGGAACGAGCTGCCGTCTGGCAAGAGGCATGGCAAGACGAGATCGCCTGAAATTGCTGCACCAGGGTCGTTGATTCCGTCTGGGCATGCTGCAAGCTCGCCCGTTACGGTGCGCCAGTTAGGCTCAGGTACAACACCGCCTGAACGACCGGTGAGCGCAACGAGTTCTGCTGGTGCGCTGTCATTCAACGCATCACCTGTGTGATCGTTAAATGTTGCTTCGCCGGTGGTTGGGTCCACTTGATACGTAAACGAGTGGCTGTGAATGCAGCTGGCCTGGCAATCGCCCCAGCCGTACGTGTAGATGACGATCCAGATCGCGTCAGAGCCAGCCTCGCCCTTCACCTCGTAATACTCCGAGGCGCCTACGAGGTCAGGGGTGAGAAGGACAAAATCGCCAAATGGTGCGCCGGTCGCAAGCACGGCCTCGTTGGCCTGCTCCGCTGTGCTGATGGGGAGATCCCCCGTGTAGCCGCGCTGCATGTACATGATCCCGTCGGGCGCCACATCGTCGGGAGACGGGAGCGGGGCCGCATCCGCTGCCTGCGCCGGAAGGGCGAAGGCGAGGAGGAGGGTGAGCGGGAGAAGTGCGCGTACGAGTCGAACCATGTGTTCACCTCAATCAATTTGGGCGAATGGCTCACCCCTGCACTCCCTCAACGCCCAGGCTGGGGAGATGGTTCCCAGGCTCATGCCTAAAAATGGTCGGGGCGGGGGGATTCGAACCCACGGCCTCCTGCTCCCAAAGCAGGCGCGCTACCAAGCTGCGCTACGCCCCGTGCGTACATCCTAAACGCTCAGGGCAGAAGGGTGGGTATGATCCACCTCATGACACCTCCAACCAGCACTGATCGCCGCGTATCGCTCTCTGGTCGATGGTGGCAGGCAGCACTTGCTTCAAGCCTCATCCCGGGGCTCGGCCAACTGCTGGTCGGCCGTCGTAAGGCTGCCCTCATCGCGGTGGCACCGCTCGCCGTTATCCTCCTGACCCTGCTCGTACTTGTGACGCAGGTCGGCATGGTTGGTCTTGCCGCACAGTTCACCACGCCTGGACGCATTGCCTTCTTGGGGGTCAGCCTGCTCGTCCTCATCCCCTGGCGCATCCTTGTCGTACTCGATCTCACGCGTGGCACCCAGCGCACGCGTCGCTCGATTGCGGTGATTGCAATCGCACTCACCATGGCGATCGCGCCAGAAGTTGGAGGCGCGGGTCTCGCGTTCAAGGTCCAAGGCGCGGCCGATGACATCTTCTCAGGATTTGAGACGCCCACACCAAGTGGCTATCCATCTGGGAGCACAGTACCGACACCAGAAATTGGTGACCGGTTCACGATGTTGCTCATCGGAGCAGACGTCATGGGTAAGCGTGCCTCATTCAATACCGACTCAATGATTATCGCGAGTTGGGATCGTGTTGGCGGATGGGTGAGCACCACCTCCATCCCTCGCGATATCGTGAATGTGCCACTTGGTGACGGAAGCATCTATCCGCCAAAAATTAATAGTCTCTGGTCATATGCTCGCCGACACCCAAAGGACTTCCCCGACGGCCCAGCAGTGGCACTCAGCACTGCGCTTGGCACCCTCTTCCATGTGCATATTGACGCAACGGCACTTGTCATCATCCCAACGTTTGCGCAGCTGATTGATGAGATTGGTGGCATTGACGTCGCAATCAAGCGAACAATCTTCGATCCTGGGTACGCCTGGCATGACCTAGAGGGGGTAATTCTTCCTGCGGGTAACTGGCATCTCGATGCTACGTGTGCACTCGCCTATGCGCGCGTCCGTAAGGCAGTTGGTACAAACGATTTCACCCGCGGTTGGAGGCAGCAGCAAATCTTAATCTCAATCCGTGATCAACTTGCAATGGGGGGAAACCTCCTAGGAAAGGGCCTGTCACTTATTGACGCGCTTGGTAGTGGCGTCCGCACAAACCTTGATCCAGCCTTCATTCCGTTCTTTGCAGAGGCTGCCAGCACCTTTGACTCCTCTCGCGTAATCCGCGGAGAGATGCAGGCGGGCGACGGCATGTTGCGCTACGCCCGTGCTGGTGAGAGCAACTACGGGTCGGTGATCTTCTTCAAGCCGAAGGGGATTGAGCTCCTCGCTACGCGCCTCTTCCCGCCAGCCGGAACGCGCCCCTACTCCTGGCCAGTGGCGAAGGGTGACCCGGCACTTGGTGCAACTCCTGCGCCAAGCGGGAGCTCCTCTCCTGGGACATCCCCAGTCCCATCAAAAACACCGAACCCAACGCCGAGTAGCGCACCTCGCCCATACCCAGCCCTGGGGGACTGCAATGCGCATGGCAGCAAATCCAAACACACACCTCCGCCCGATATTGTGGACGCAGACAATGATGGCATCACCGATGATGAGGACAACTGCCCGGACACAGCAAATCACGACCAGGCCGACGCCGATGCAGATGGCATTGGCAATGTATGTGATACGGGGCCGTAGGGCGGTACGGTAGTTTCAATGCCGTCATGGCGACACCGTCTCTTCGCAACTCTGGCGCCTCTGCTGCGGCTGAAGGCACCTCGAGATAACGAGCATGCGCGAACCTTATTTAAGAAGATGCAGAGCGATCAGCCTGCATCACCCACGGCGCGCATCCTCAAGCGTATGTCGGCGACCTTGCGCACTGATGCTGGATTTCCCGTATGGACGATTGCCCCGCGTGAGGGAGGTGGTGCGACGCGCGTCGTTGTTCTCCATGGTGGTGCGTATGTCGGCGATGCGTCATCGATTCACTGGAGCCTCTGTGCGGAGATCGTCGAGACGACTGGTAGCACCGTGATCTTCCCTCTCTACCCGCTCGCTCCAGATGCAATATGGAGCACCTCGTTTGCAGCACTTGCCGATCTTGCACGCGGAAAAGGTGGTGAGGAGAGCGCGGTGCTGATGGGTGACTCGGCTGGAGGAGGACTCGCCCTTGGGCTCGCACAGCATCTTGCACGCGAAGGTGCTCGACCACGTGTTGCGCTGATCTCACCCTGGCTCGACGTAACGATGTCGCATCCTGAAACTGCGCTTCACGCGGGTGCCGACCCGCTCCTTAACGTGGAGTTCTTGGTTGCGGCTGGACGCGCCTGGGCTGGTGGCGACGATCCTCGACGTGCAGAGGTGAGTCCGCAGTTCGGCTCGCTCGCGGGGATCCGTGAGCTTCTCGTGATCAGTGGGACGCGCGACGTGCTCTATCCGCAGGCGGTTCGACTCGTTGCCGACGCTGCGGCGGCTCAGGTGCCCTGCACGGCGATCCTTGAAGAGGGGTTGATCCACGACTATGCGCTTCTCCCGGTGCCAGAAGCGAAGCGGGCAGTCCGTGCGCTTACGGAGTTTGTCCAAGCTCACGCGTAAGGGCGGCCGCCACGAGCGCGGCCGCATGCCCCCGATGGCTGAGAGCATCCTTCTCTGCTGGTGAGCGCTCGGCCATCGTCCGGCCATCCACCTCGAAGATTGGGTCGTAGCCGAAGCCCTGGTCGCCACGGGGCGCACGCGTCAGCGTGCCGCGGCACTCGCCACGGAAGAGGCGCTCGGTGCTCGATGCGGGATCGATGAGCGCCATCACGCACACGAACCGAGCGCCGCGAGCACCCTCTTCAAGGTCTGCCGTGTCGGCGAGGAGTTTCTCGTAGTTCTCACGGTCGGTGGCTGTTGGCCCTGCATAGCGTCGGGTATAGACGCCCGGTGCTCCGTTGAGCCCCTCGACCTCGAGTCCTGAATCGTCGGCGAGCGTCCAGAGCCCGGTTGCAGCGCTATACCAGCGACCCTTCTGCGCGGCGTTCGCTTCGAATGTCGCTCCGTCTTCTGGAGCCTCGTCGGTCACTCCTGCATCGCGCAGGGTGAGGAGGCTGATCGGCAACGCGCCGAAGAGTCGCTGGAGTTCAGCGAGCTTGTTCGCCGAGCCGGTTGCTACAAGGAGGCGCCGCTGCGCCAGGGTCACGCGCGCTCGAGCGTTGCGCGCTGAAACGCGATGAGCTCTGCAATCCCGCCGTCGGCAAGTGCGAGAAGTTCATCGAGCTGCGCGCGCTTGAATGGATTCTGTTCGGCTGTTCCCTGCAGCTCGACGTAGCCACCCGCATCGGTGGCAACCACGTTGAGGTCGACATCGGCGCGACTATCCTCTTCATACGGCAGGTCGAGCAGTGGTCGCCCATCGATGATGCCGACGGAGACGGCAGCAACGCCGTGGACGAGGTGCTGCTCGAGCTTCTTCGCGCGCATGGCAAGAGCAAGTGCAATCCAACCGCCGGTGATGCTCGCGCAGCGTGTTCCGCCGTCGGCGACGAGCACGTCGCAGTCGATCAGGATTGAGCGCTCACCGAGCTTCTGGAGATCAACGGCCTGGCGTAGGGCACGGCCGATGAGTCGTTGAATCTCGTGCGTCCGCCCTCCGAGCTTTCCGCGCACCGCTTCGCGATCCGATCGCGTATTCGTCGCACGCGGAAGCATGCTGTACTCGGCGGTCACCCAGCCGGTCCCCTTCCCGCGCAGGTGTGGCGGGACGCGGTCTTCGATGGATGCGGAGCAGATCACCACCGTGTTGCCAACAGAGATGATTGCCGAGCCTTCGGCCCACTTCTGCACGCCGAGCTCAACCTTCAGGGGGCGGAGCTCGCTCGCGGCGCGACCGTCTGCACGTACGCCGTCCTGACCGAAACCGCTGCTCATATCTACCCCCTCAACTGTCCGGCGCGTTCCGCCGCCTTCGCCTCATCCCAGAGTCCGTCCAAGGTAGCGAAGTCTGCCGTATTAAGGGTGATCTCGCGCTTGGCAGCGAGCCGCTCCACCTCGCCAAAGCGGCGGCGGAACTTATCGTTGGCGCCGCGGAGCGCAGCCTCGGCATCGATCCCGCTGCGACGACCGAGGTTGACGAGAACGGCCAGCACATCCCCCAGCTCGTCCTGTGCCGCAGCGAGAGACTCTGGCGACGTAGCCGGCACAGCCGTAATCAGGTCCGGGTTTCCCGCTATGGCGAGCGCCTCATCCAGCTCGGCAATCTCCTCAACGATCTTCTCTCGCACGCCGTCGAGCGTCGGCCAGTCGTAGCCGACCGCACTGGCACGATCTTGGAGTTCGCGGCTCGCCATCAGCGCTGGCAGGCTCCGACTCACGCCATCGAGCGCCCCCTTCGGCCTGGTGCTGGCTGGTGCTGCTGCCGCGCTCGCTGCTCGCTCTTCGGCCTTTATCGTCTCCCACGAGCGCTGCACGTCACGTGTGTTGCGTGCGACCCCGTCGCCAAACACGTGGGGGTGGCGCCGCACAATCTTTTTCGCGAGGCGCTCCTGCACATCGGTAAAGTCAAACGCGCCAGTCTCTTCCGCAAGTTGCGCGTGCAAGACAACCTGCAAGAGCACATCACCAAGCTCCTCGGCGAGTGCGGCGTATGCTGCGCCGCGTTGCGCTTCTGGTGCAGATTCGAGACTCTGGATAGCGTCGTGCAGCTCCCAGGACTCTTCGATCAGGTGCTTGGCGAGTGAGCCGTGTGTCTGCTCGCGATCCCACGGGCAGCCGTCCTCTGCGCGCAGGCGCGCGCTGAGCCACGGCATCGCCCATGGCGAGGTGAGTGCAGCGAGTGGCGGAAGCGGCGGAAGAACAAGTGCCGCTCCTGCATCTGCAGGTACGGCCGCTAATGCTTCGAGCGTGTTGCGCGCGCCCGAGGGGAGCACAACCACCTCGTGTGTCACTCCGTAGATGCGTGCGAGGAGCGCCCACCCTGCGCCGCTGCGACCAGGGAGCGTTCCGACCTGTTGTGCCGCAGCGCTGCCCTCAGTGGGCAGGTGGGTCACGAGGAGCGGGATGCGTGGATCGATTGCGGTGTGCGCGAGCTGCGTAAACGGAAGTACGGTGACGCCACGATCGAGTGAGACTCCGGCACCCTGCACTGCTGCGAGATGCGCGGCAAGGGCAGCAGGATCGCCACCCAGGCCCTGCGTCACGGCTGAGGTGACTCCCCCGCCTCTTGCACCGAGGATCCATCAATCGAGATGGCCGCTGCGGCACGATAGAGGTCGAGCCAGAGGCCGAACCCGTTGAACTCCACCGCTGAGCGCTGTGCGTCGGTCAACGGGCGCTCCTCTACCGCGTTCACGTGGACGATCAGATAGGCGTCTTGCTGCTGGGTCGTCTCAACACCGCTCGTCTCGCCGGCCGCAAGTGGCCAGACCAACCCGGAGAGGTCGGCGGCGATTGAGTAGCGAGCAATCCAACCTGGCGACTTCACCTCAAGGCCACTGAGATCCTTCACCATCTGGTTTGCTGCGACAGCAAAATCGGTGCCATCGGCAGTTGCCTCGTCGAGGAGCGCTTGTAGTTGATCGCGCAGTGAGTCACGTCGCCCTTCAAAGCGAATGATGTGCCAGCCGTAGTCGGTCTTAATCGGTCCGAGCAGCTGACCGGGCGTCAGGCCATCGGCCCATACGGCGTCGTCGAACGGCTTCAC
>CAIPEX010000003.1 GCA_903864185.1 uncultured Chloroflexota bacterium
ATACAGCATCGCCACTGCGGCAGCCGGCCTTGCGTAGTGCCGTCTCAATGCCGAGACGAGAGAGCTCGTGTTGGAATCGCTCGGCAGATTCGTCACGCCCAAAGTCGGTCTGGTGAACGAGGCGCTCGATCGCCTTGCCGCGAACCCGGAACCCGTCACCTTCACGACTTACCTCAAAGCCGCGGAGTGCGAGTGGCTCAATGCGGTGCACGACAACGCCAGCAGGCTCAGAGGGATGGGCGAGCGTCTCCGCATCGGGGAGAAGTTCGGCAAGCGCGCTGCGAAGTTCTGCGACCCCTTCCCCTTTTGTTCCGCCCAACGCTGAGCAGGTAACAACATGGAGGCCGAGTTCCCGGAAGGCTGACGCTACGGTCTCAAGTTTGGCAAGCGCCTCTGGGCGATCGATCTTATTGAGTACAAGGAGGGTTGTTTTCGTCAGCAGCGCCGGGTTATGCGCGCGAAGCTCTTCGCGAATGATCGCTGCATCGCGTACGGGGTCTGCAGCACTTGCGTCCACAACATGAACGAGGATTCTCGTGCGGGCTGCATGTCGCAAGAAGGCGAGCCCGAGGCCTGCCCCCATGGATGCCCCCTCGATTAATCCTGGGAGATCGGCGATCGTTGGCCGACGACCATCTTCGTAGCCGAGCTCCATCACGCCAAGGTTTGGCTCGAGTGTGGTGAACGGGTAGTCGCCGATCTTTGGCTGCGCTGCGGTGAGCGCAGCCAGGAGGGTGGACTTTCCGGCATTTGGGAGGCCGACGAGTCCAATGTCTGCGATGAGCCTGAGTTCAAAGCGTACGCTGCGCGTCTCGCCTGGCTCACCGCGCTGTGCATGTCGTGGCGCCTGGTGCGTTGAGGTGGTGAAGTGTGCGTTGCCTAGCCCGCCACGACCTCCGCGCACAAGCAACACATGTTGCTCGCGCGAAACGAGGTCGGCAATAAGGTCACCTGAGGCAACATCAAAAATTGCGGTCCCAGGCGGCAAGCCGATCACAAGATCTTTCCCGGCTTTTCCATGTGATGTCTTATTGCCGCCTGGGCCAGCATCGCCAGCAATGTAGCGGCGCTTTACTTCAAAGTCGCGAAGGGTCGTCTGTCCTGGATCTACCTCAACGTAGACGCTGCCACCGCGACCGCCGTCGCCTCCATCGGGACCACCGCGCGGCACGTGCGCCTCGCGGCGCATTGTTGAGGCGCCGTCGCCTCCTCGACCGGCTGCGAGAAAAATCTCTACAACGTCGAGGAACACCGTCTAAGGGAGGAAACGGGATGGATCGTACAGGGTGGAGTTGTACGAGAAGGGGAAGCCGTGTGAGACGAGGAAGTGGCAGTGTGGACCAGTTGAGTTCCCCGTACTACCAACCAGGCCAATGATCTGCCCCCGAGCAACATGCTGACCCACTGATACGAGGATGCGTGACTGGTGGCAGTAGCCCGTAAACAAGTTGGATCCGTGCGCAATGAAGACAGTATTGGCGCAACCACCGGCCATCCAACCAGCACGAACGACCACGCCTGCAGCTGCAGCGAGGATCGGATGACCCATAGCAGCGGCAATATCCATCCCCTGGTGTGTCCGCGTGAAGCCACGCACATATCTACCGCCAGGCACGGGGTAGCGGAATGTGGTCCCGCTGTAAACCTTGGGGAGTGCGCCGCTGTATGCGTACACGCCATGCCATGGCGTTTTATAGGTAGGCAGAGCGGCACCATGCCCACCCGGAGCGATGAGTACCATCCCAATTACGACGTTTGCTGATTTCAAGTCGTTGTAGTCCATGAGTCGCTTCACAGAAACGCCTACTCTTGCTGCAATGTACTTAAGTGTCTCGTGCTCCTTGACGATATGTACAACGCCATGTGTGTCTGGAACGCGCAGTCTTCGTCCTCCTGCCGGGCGGTCAATGTTTGTTAATCCGTTAGACCAGACAAGTTCCATCAGTGACACGTGATACTGTCGCGCAATTGCTTGTAGCGATTCACCGCGCCTCACCACGTGAACAATGAGGTGCGCACGACCATCGTGAACAACTGGGTTAATTGCAGCTGGAAGTGTGAAGCGGCCATCTGCTTGAATGACTACACCGAAATCTCCGGCTGCAGAGAGGGATGCGTCAGATTCACTAAATAACATGCGCGGTTCAATGGATCGCCAACTGGCCGATGCACCCAGTGGAACCTCGCCGATCAACATCTCGCCATCGAGCGATGTTGCATTGGCGAGTGTGGCTGCCTGATCAATAAATCCCGTATCCATATCTTGGCCAGGACCCCACGTCCCACTTGTTGTTGCACTGTCCGTGCTTGCGACATCAGACTCTGCGTCCACACTGATGAGCGTGAGGCGTGCATCTGCAGGCGCCCCCGGAAGGAAACTGGCAATAACAGCAACCGTGAGCAGGAGTGCAATGCCAAATGGCATTGCGCGCTCAGGGTAGTTACGCAGGGTGCGAAGTTGCTTCCGTAGTGTGGACTGTGACCGGCGGAACACCTGCGTCAACCCAAGTTCTTCAAGCCTCGGTGTGATCTTGTGGAGGAGGGCTGCGAGCACAATCCCGCTCGTGCGTGTCGCGAGAACTGGATGAATCCTGGTACGACGGGGGAGCGGGTACTTGAGGAGGTCTCCACCACGAAAGAGGCTCAGGCTATGGGCTCGCCGGCCTGCCGATTCGAGGAGGTGCGCCACCGTGGAGGCAAGGCGGTAGAAGCGGCTCGCCACCCGAACACTCAGGCGTAGCGACGGTGAGGCGCCTGGCGTACTCCGCCGTTCGCCGTACCTCGTGCGGGTCGTTCGCGACATCTAAGCCTCCGATCTTGCCGTAGTCTACCGCCCCCGTGCGGGCTCCGATCAGGAGGGGTTAGAACCCTCAGTTCCCTTCGTGAGAGAGGCAAGGAACTGGGCGTTTGACTCGGTCTTGGCGATGCGATTAAGGAGGAGTTCGATCCCCTCGTTTGCCCCCACCGCTGAGAGCATGCGCCGCATGGTCCACACCATCTTGAGTGTTCCTTCGTCAAGGAGGAGCTCCTCGCGACGGGTGCCAGAGCGCTGCACATCGATCGCCGGGAAGATGCGCTTCTCGGCAAGTTTTCGATCGAGCACGAGCTCAGAGTTACCGGTCCCCTTGAACTCTTCATAGATCACGTCATCCATCTTGGAGCCAGTGTCGACGAGGCATGTGCCAATGATTGTCAGTGAACCGCCCTCTTCAAGTTTGCGCGCGGCACCGAAGAAGCGCTTCGGTGGGTAGAGAGCGATCGGATCAATACCGCCGGAGAGGGTGCGGCCCGATGGTGGGAGCGCCAGGTTGTAGGCACGTGCAAGGCGGGTGATTGAGTCGAGAAGCACCACCACATCGGCACCAGCCTCCGTGCGACGCTTTGCGATCTCGAGTGCCATCTCTGCAACGTGCGTGTGGTTTTCCGTCGGCTCATCGAACGTTGAGGAGATGACCTCGCCCTTTACCGAGCGGCGCATGTCGGTCACCTCTTCTGGTCGCTCGCCAATGAGGCAGACCATGAGTGAAATCTCTGGATAGTTGGCGGTGACACCCTGCGCAATCTGCTTGAGCAAGCTTGTCTTTCCTGCCTTTGGCGGCGAAACGATGAGGGCACGCTGCCCCTTGCCGAGCGGGTTCACAAGATTGATCAAGCGTTGTGACAGATTCGATGGAACCGTCTCTAGGTTGATCAGCTCAATCGGATGGATCGGCGTAAGGTCGCCAAAGTGCGGGCGACGGCGCGCCGACTCGGGGTCGGTTCCTGAGACGATCTCAACGCGGAGCATGCCCCAGAACTTCTCACCTTCACGTGGCGCACGGATGACGCCACCGATGGTGTCGCCCTGGCGCAAGCCGAGGCGGCGAATCATTGGTGACGGAATGTAGACGTCGTCGGCGCTCGGAAGGAGGCCGTTACGGCGAATGAAGCCGTAGCCGTCGTCGACAATCTCGAGGATTCCTTCTGCCCAGATCTGGCCGCGCTCCTCTGCTTGCGCAGAAAGCACGCTCTGGATCACCGCCGAAAGATCGTCTTGCTGCGAGGCGGTCACGCCAAGCTTCTTGGCTGCTGCGATGAGCTCGGTCGCCTTCATGTTGGCGAGGGCGGCAAATGTGAGCAGACCCTCTGCGGCGAGATCCGCCTCGGAGAGCACCTCAATATCGGCAGGAACGCCGACCGGTGCGCGCATAGCGTTGGGATTGTGATTGATCCCAGGGCCTCGGCGGCGTGGGCCTCGGTTTCGTCCGTCATTCATCGACATGTTCTCGGGTACCTCATTAATCACTACAGGGTCCCCGCCGAAGGCAACCACGCGGCTGCGTGAGGAGCGGTGTCGGGGGGATGAGAGAACTCTACGCTACCCGGGCAGGGTCGTCAACGGGGACGGGAGAGGGTTACTTGGCGCCCTTCGCCTTTGCCCAGTCGGCCTTGAAGATTGCAATCCCCTTGTCGGTGAGCGGGTGCTTCGTCATCTGCTCGAGGACCTTCAGCGGCATTGTTGCAACGTGCGCGCCGGCCAGTGCCGACTCCGTGACATGGCGTGGGTGGCGGATTGACGCAGCAAGGATCTCGCAGTGATCAAGGCCTTCGTAATTAGCGAAGATCTCTGCAAGCTCGCGAATGACGGTCATGCCATCTTCGTTAATGTCATCGAGTCGACCGACGAACGGACTGATGAGCGATGCTCCCGCCTTCGCCGCCATGAGTCCCTGGTTCGCAGTGAAGATAAGGGTGCAGTTGGTCTTGATCCCTTCAGACTTCAGACGGCTAATCGCCTCGAGGCCAGCGGTTGTCAGGGCAACCTTCACCACAATGTTCGAGGCGATCTTGGCGAAGGCGAGGCCCTCTTTCACCATGCCATCGGCATCGTCGCTCATGACCTCTGCGGAGACGGGGCCTTTTGTCAGGGCGCAGATCTCTTGCAGAATCTCGTCGTACGATCCGCCAACCTTGGCATAGAGCGATGGGTTCGTCGTTACCCCATCGACGACGCCCCACGAGATGCCCGTTTTGATTTCAGCGATATCGGCCGTGTCGAGGAAAAACTTCATGCGACTCCCTACCTTGCCTTGTTGGCTCTACGCCGTTGCCCCATTGCTCCGGCTCGCTGCCTTTGTTGCAGCGGCTTCAACCGCCTTGCGGCGCTCCGCTTGCGCCGCCTCATCTTCGCGCACTCCGACCATTCGTGGGGTGTAGGTGCCGAGGCGTCCCTCTTTCAGCGCCAGTGCAGCGCCGACAAACCCGTCAAAGAGTGGGTTTGGGCGAAGGGGACGGCTCGTGAATTCTGGGTGGAACTGGCTTGCGACGAACCATGGGTGATCGGCGAGTTCCACGATCTCCACCAGGCGGCTGTCGGGTGAGATCCCCGAGAAGCGCATCCCCGCCGCCTCAAGCTGCGGCTTGTAGCGGTTCGCCACCTCGAAACGATGGCGGTGGCGCTCGTAGATGATCTCCGCGCCGTAGACGGCCGCAGCGCGCGTGCCGGGGGTCAGCTTCGCTGGATAGAGGCCGAGGCGCTGGGTGCCACCCTTCTCTTCGACCCCCCGCTGATCGGGGGTGAAGTCAATGACCGGATGTTTTGTGAACATGTCGAACTCGGTGGAGTTCGCATCGGTAGAGTCGAGCGCCTCACGAGCCAGATCGATCACCGCGATCTGCAGCCCAAGGCAGAGGCCGAGGTACGGGATCTGCTCTGTCCGCGCGAGATGCGCGGCGCGAATCTTCCCTTCGATGCCTCGGTATCCGTAGCCGCCTGGAACGAGGATGCCGTGCGCGCCAGCGAGCTGTGCTGCAAGTGCAGCTCCGTCTACGTCGTCGAGTCGCTCGGCATTGACCCAACGAATCTTGATGTCGACACCATGGGCCCAGCCGGCATGACGAAGCGCCTCGGTAACGGAAAGATATGCATCGGGGAGTGCGGTGTATTTGCCAACGATTGCAATCTCGACCGAAGGCTTTGCGCTAGCAATTTCGCTGACGAGCTTCTCCCACTTAGTGAGATCGGGAGTCGTGGCCGGCAGGCCCAGGTCGCGAACGAGGATATCGCCAAGCCCGAAGCGCTCAAACTGCAATGGGACTTCGTAGATCGTCCCTGCAGTTGTTGCAGGCACCACCGCCTCGACAGGAACGTCGGTGAAGAGCGCGATCTTCTCGCGAACATCGTCAGGTACCGGATGATCGGCACGCAGGATGATGATGTCGGGCTGAATACCGCTACCGCGCAACTCCTTGACCGAATGTTGCGTCGGCTTCGTCTTGAGCTCGCCTGTTGCGGCGAGTTCGGGGAGGAGCGTGACGTGGATATAGAGCGAGTTGTTGCGACCAACGTCTTTCTTCAGTTGACGGATCGCTTCAATGAACGGGAGTGACTCAATATCGCCAACGGTTCCACCGACTTCGACGATCACCACGTCAACATCGTCACCGCCAAGTCGCAGGACGCGCTCCTTGATCTCGTTCGTGATGTGCGGGATCACCTGCACCGTGCCGCCGAGGTAGTCGCCACGGCGCTCGCGCGCGATCACCGTTGAATAGATGCGACCGGTCGTCACATTGGATGCCTGCGAGAGGTTCACATCGATGAAGCGCTCGTAGTGGCCGAGGTCGAGATCGGTCTCGGCGCCGTCGTCGGTGATGTAGACCTCGCCGTGCTGATAGGGCGACATGGTTCCAGGGTCGACGTTGAGGTAGGGGTCGAGCTTGATGACGGAGATGCGCAGGCCACGCGACTTAAGGAGGAGGCCAACGGAGGCGGCGGTGATTCCCTTACCGAGGGATGAGGTGACGCCGCCGGTGACGAACACAAACTTCGTCGCCATTCGGTCCCCTCTGCCTCCTCAAGTTGGGCGGGGCGCCCGAATCTATCGGGCGAGCCTGACGGAGTCTAGCGCAGGCGCCGTGGTTGGGTGAGGTGCGTCCTACGACTTACCCAGATGCCGAGAATGATCAGGCTCCCCCCGAGTGCCTGTACGGGCTCAAGCGCCTCGCCGAGGACGATGACGGAGACAACGACCGCGAGGAAGGGGACGAGCAACTGGAAATTTGCCGTCCGCGCCGGGCCGATGATCGGCACTGCGTTGAAATAGAGCACGTTGGCGAGGCTGCTCGAGCCGAGTGTGGCGAACGCGATGCCGAAGAGCGCCACGGGCGGGATCGCTGGCGCGCCAAGCTGCACCCACTGCGCCGCTCCGAAGGGGATCAGGACCGTTCCACCAAAGACCATGCTCCAGCCGGTCCATGCGATCGCGCCAGTGCGCGGGATCACGCGCGTGCCTGCAAGGAGATACGAGGCCCAACATGCTGCCGCAGCAAGTGTTGCGAGAATCCCCGCCGTTGTTCCGCCAAACGCACCTGCACCTTCACCAATCGCCACCGCCGCAACGCCCGTGAAGGCGATGAGTCCGCCAACGGCAACGGGGGCGCGCAAGCGTTCGATCCCAAGCACTGCCGCAAATACCGCAATCAGGAAGGGTGTGACCGCAATCAGGAGGGCACTTGTGCCCGCGTTGATCGTACCGAGCGATCCAGCCCACAAAAGTTGGTAGATGCCCTGACCAATCACGCCGAAAAGAGCGGCGACGGCAAGGTCGCGGCGGTTCATATGAATATTCGCGCCTGCAGCACGTGCCCAGAGCAGCACGATCACCCCAGCGCAAGTAATACGGATGGCGGAGAACGGGAGGACGGGCCAGGCCAGCACCGACGACTTCACGACGGTGAAGTTGGCCGCCCAGATGACCATTGCAAGGAGCACGCCGAGTTCAGCGGCGGCGCGGGGGGTGCGCGGCGCGCGACTCATGAGGCGGTATTCCGATCGAGGTAGCCCTTATCACGGGCGCGGTCGATGCCGAGTTTGAAGAGGCGCGGCGTCACGGCAAGGATCACGAGCGTGCCGACAAGGAGGGCGAGGAGGAGCTCGCCGGTCGCCAGCGTGCCGAGTAGCCCGGGTGAGGTGGTGCCAAGGATGGCCCGACGAACCCCCTCGATCCACCAGGTAATAGGGAGTGCGGCGCCAAGCGCTTGGAGGGGTGCGGGTAGGGTGTCGAGCGGGAAGATCGCGCCGCAAAGGAGGAAGACGCTGCCAGCGACCGCCTGTGGGTAGCCCCACGCGTCGTTCCGGAGCTGCACGCACACCGCACCGAGGGCGATCCCGATGCCAACGATCGAGAGGAGTCCGAGAAGCATCACCACGGTGAGGAGTATGAGGTCGATGCCACCAGAACGGAGTGGCATCCCCAAAATCGCGCCGACCCCGATGACGATGGCGGCACTGATGCCGGCGATTGCCGCCTTGACGAGCGCGCGACCAACAGAGACAGGAAGCAACGACGAGGGGGTTGCAAAGATGTAGCGGATCGTGCGATACCGCTCGCGATCATCGAGCAGTGCATGCGTGGGACCTTGCAGTGCAGCACCAACGATCTGGAAGACGGCCTGCCCCACCACGACGAATCCGATCGAGGCGGGATTCAGCGACCCACCAATGGAGAGGACGGCGAGAAAGAGTCCGAGAAAGGCAAGTGGGCGAATCACCAGGTAGACGGCGAGATAAAACGGCTCGGCCCAGTTCCCTTCAATCGCCCAGGCGAGACGCGCCGATGCAACGAGTGATCGAACGGCATCGGCTGCGCTACCGCGCAGTGGGCCGAACGAGGTTGGTCGTCGCGTGTACGGCGAATCAGTCTGCACGTGTCAACAACTTCCCGCCCGCGCGACCGACGCGTTCGATGTACCGCAGCGCATACCGCGAGCCGATGCTGAAGACGACGACCATCACAATCAGGATCAAGAGCTCAATGTTGACTGGCAGCAGGCCGCTCACCGCGAGTTGCGGGATGGCGATCTGCCGGAGTGCGTCGGCTGCAGGCGCGAGTGGCAAGACTCCAATCGCCACCATGCCGACCAGCCCGAGGCTGCGGATCGGCGCGAAGACGCCGCCGAGGAGCTGCATCGGCTCGTTGAGCAGATCGCCGAGATGATCGGCCTCGCGCCCAGAGATCAAGAAGAAGGCGGCGAGACAGGCCCCCAGTGCATACATGGCGGAAACACCAAGAAGAAGGGTGAGCGCGAGGAGTGCTGGCTCGCGGATCTCATAGGTTGCGCCGAACGCAAGCGAGCCTGCGGTAATGATGACCACGGCACGGAATGCCATCCCGAGTGCGCCGCCAACGGCCATGCCGAGGGTGATCGGCCCCAGCCCGACGGGTGCGGTGATGTAGAGGGTGAGGTTGCCACTATCGCGCTCCCAACGGAACTGCCCCGCCATCATCCAGATGACCGAGGTCCAAAACGTTAGGAGTGCGCTGGCAAGGATCGTTGCGCTCACCCATGCGTCATCGACGCCACGCGAGCGCAAGAGAAAGACGAACGAGCACATCCCTAAAATGGGGAAGACGAGATCGAAGAAGAGCCAGGATGGCTCCCGAATCATGCCGAACACGCGCGGGTAGGCCCGCGCCAGTACCGACTGTGCACCGTGACGGAGACGATGGCTCAGGCTCCAGTTCGTCTCTTTACGAATCGTCGCAGCGAGGTCGGCAGGGATACGCGCGTGGATGCTACTCACTGCGTGGCTCTTC
The DNA here is from genome assembly GCA_903864185.1 of uncultured Chloroflexota bacterium. Classification (GTDB taxonomy): domain Bacteria; phylum Chloroflexota; class Limnocylindria; order Limnocylindrales; family Limnocylindraceae; genus Limnocylindrus. The sequence continues at coordinate 9,579 of CAIPEX010000003.1, forward strand.
GCTCGATTCAGCAATCCCCCGGCCGACGAGCTGCACAAAGACCTCTTCCAGTGTGGGCTCACTCTTGGAAATTTCACGCAGGTGGGCGCCTGCCCCAGCAAGTGCGCTGATGACGCCGCCGAGTGCGCCATCTTCTTTCAAGCCGATCGCGAGTCGTGTCGTTGGTGATCCGACACCCGTTGCATCGAACGTTGCCTCATCGCGCATCGCCACAGAGATCACCCCAGGGATCGCACGAAGGTTGGCAACACTCATCGTTGGTGGGAGTGCGTCGACGCCCACAATAAAGAGTGACTCCTTCTGCACCATGCGCTTCAGCTCGGCTGGAGTCCCCTGCGCGAGGATTCGCCCATGGTCGACGATCGCGATGCGATCGCACATCTCATCGGCCTCCGCCATGTAGTGCGTGGTGAGCAGCACGGTGCGGCCCGGCTGTGCGGCTTGAAATGCACGAACCCGATCACGAACATCGCGCGCAGCAGAGACATCGAGACCGATCGTTGGCTCGTCGAGGAAGAGGATCCACGGCTCATTGAGGAACGAGCGTGCGAAGTTCAACTTCTGGCGCTGCCCTGTGGAGAGGGCACTGATCTTGCGATCTTTGATCTCGCCGATGCCGAACGCCTCGATCTGCTCGTCGACACGGCGCATCCCCTCGCGGTAGGGCATGCCGTAGAACTGCGCGAACATTGCGAGCTGCTCGCGAACAGTCAGGAGTCCGTATCCAGAGAAATCACCACCGGCAACGAGGTTCATGATGCGCCGCACACGATCGGTCTCCGTCACGACATCGAGTCCAAAGATGGAGGCACTTCCAGCAGACGGAAGGAGAAGCGTGCTCAGGATCTTGATCAGCGTGCTCTTCCCCGCACCGTTCGGCCCGAGGAGCCCGAAGAGCTCTCCTGGTTCGATCCGCAGGTTGATCTCGTGCAGGGCTGTGACGGGACCACCCTTCGCCTTGAAGACGCGGCTGACCCCGCGCACCTCGACGGCGGCGGCAGAATCCGTGCCGAGCAGGTCAACTGACATGAGGCCTCCTGTTGTCGCTGTGCCACATGCAGGCGTGCACGCGGCAGAGCATCAGTGGGGAGTCTACAATCAAGAGCCACCAGTCAATGCGCAGGGGGTACCTATGGATCAGCGCCTCGAGCAGTCGGCGGTCACGACGATTCGCACCCTCGCGATTGACACGGTTCAAGCTGCTAACTCGGGACACCCAGGAGCACCGATGGGCTGCGCGCCGATGGCCCACGCCATCTGGATGCACCACTTGCGCCATGCGCCGAGCACGCCGGGCTGGTTTGACCGGGATCGCTTCGTCTTGTCGAACGGCCACGCAAGTGCCCTGCTCTATTCACTGCTCCATCTGACCGGTTACGGGCTCACACTCGACGACCTCCGCGCATTCCGCCAATGGGGATCGCTCACTCCCGGGCACCCTGAATACGGACTGACCGCAGGCGTTGAGGCGACGACTGGCCCGCTCGGCCAAGGCTTCGCAAACGGCGTCGGCATGGCGATTGCAGAGCGGCGCCTTGCAGCAGAGTTCAATCGTCCTGAGCACACGGTGGTCGATCATCGCGTCTTCGCCATCGTCTCCGACGGCGACTTGCAGGAGGGTCTCGCCGCTGAGGCAGCGTCGCTCGCTGGTCATCTCCAGCTTGGGAAGTTGATCTACCTCTGGGACGACAACCTCATTCAACTTGACGGTCCAACATCCACCGCCTGGTCGGAAGATGTGCTGCAGCGCTTCGATGCGTATGGCTGGCATACGAGTCGTGTCGCAGACGGGAACGATCTCACTGCGATCAACACCGCAATCGATGCGGCGATTGCCGACGACCGACCGAGCTTGATCGCCGTACGCACCGTGATCGGATTTGGTTCACCGAATAAGGCTGGCAGCCAGAAGTCCCACGGCTCCCCGCTCGGACCTGAAGAGGTGAAGTTGACGAAGGCCGCCTACGGCGTCGATCCAGATGCAACGTTCGCCATTCCTGACGATGTTGCGGCGTTCTACCGCACAAGCGTTGTGCGTGGCGATGCACTCGTTGCCGATCACGCGAAGCGCCTCCTTGCCTACACGACCGCGTATCCGAAGGAGGCGGCTGAACTGCAACGCCGCATGGTGGGTCGATTCACCGATGGATGGAGGGATGCGCTGCCAACGTACGAACTCGGAAGCGATGTTGCGACACGCAACGTGAGCCAGGCGAGCATCAAGGCGCTCTCCACCGTGCTTCCAGAACTTATCGGAGGAAGCGCAGACCTTTCTGAATCAAACCTCACCGACATCCACGAGGGCGGCCGCTTTACCGCACAAGAGTCGGGTCGCAACATCAGTTTCGGCGTACGAGAGCATGCGATGGCCGCGATCACCAATGGGATTGCGTATCACGGCGGGCTGATCCCGTTTAGTGCAACCTTCTTGACCTTTAGCGACTACCTGCGTGGTTCACTGCGCCTGGCGGCGCTCGCCGGGCTCGGAAACATCTTCGTCTTCACGCACGACTCGATCGGCCTCGGCGAGGATGGCCCGACGCATCAGCCGGTTGAACACTACGCCGCCCTGCGCGCAATCCCCCACGTGCGATTCGTGCGACCAGGGGATCCGAATGAGGCCGCGGCTGCGTGGGGGGTTGCGATTGCGCGACGCCATGCTCCGACCGTGCTCGCCTTCACACGGCAGAAGCTTCCTGTACTGGCCGGGAGCGTCACCGGCGCACGCGAAGGCGTTGCGCGCGGCGCCTATGTCCTGCGCGAAGCAACGGGTCGCGCACAGATCATCTTGATTGCGACTGGGTCAGAGCTGCACCTCGCCGTTGCTGCGGCAGAGCAACTCGAAGCAGCGGGGCACCCGACGCGCGTCGTCTCAATGCCGTCGCCAGAACTCTTCGGCGATCAGGATCAGGCATATCGTGAGAGCGTTCTTCCTGCCGCGATCCGTGCGCGTGTTGCCATCGAGGCGGGGGTGAGCTTCGGCTGGGATCGCTGGACAGGGAGCGACGGCGCGATCATTGCGATGGATCGCTTCGGTGCATCTGCTCCTGCGCCAACACTCTTTGCGGAGTTCGGCTTCACACCAGAGCGCATCGTCACGATCGCTCGCGGTGTTCTCGACGGAAGCGTGCGCGGTGTTGTGCCCACGCCACACCTCCACGATGGGCACAAGGTTCGCTGAGATGGCGCGCCGCCCTCTTGCTATTGCTGCAGATCACGCAGGCGCAGCACTTAAGGCGCGCATCATTGCGAACATGTCCACAATCGCGCCCGACTGGGAGGCGATCGACCTTGGTGGCGACGGGAGTGACGCAGGAGACGATTATCCAGATGCGGCGCGCGCGGTTGCCGAGCGCATCCTTGCTGGCGGCGCAGAGCGCGGCATTGTCATGTGCGGTTCAGGCATTGGTGTCTCTATTGCTGCCAATAAGTTTCACGGCATTCGCGCCGCAGTCGCCCACACACCTGCACTCGCCGAGCAGGGCGTGGTGCACGACGCAATGAATGTCCTCGCACTTGGCGCATCGGTTGTAAGCGCCGATGATGCGTCGAAGATCGTTGCTGCATTCCTCGCTGCAATGCCGAGTGATGCGGAGCGCTTCCTCCGCCGCACGGCAAAGGTTGCGCAGATCGAAACGGAACAGGGGTGAGCACCAGCCGCGTACCGCTCGCGCACATCACGCGCGAGAGTGACCGCGCAGCAATTGACACGATGATGGAGCGGGCGCGGGCCGGATCATGGGCCACCCGCCTGGCAGACCGAGACACCACGCTCTGGAGCGAGGATCCTGCGACGCAGGCGCGCATCGCCAACCGACTCGGGTGGCTTGATGCCCCAGCGACGTTTACGCGAGAGATCCCTGCCCTGGAAGCGTTCGGAGAGAAGATCCGCGACGCAGGGTTTACGACGGTGGTCGTGGCGGGGATGGGCGGCTCGTCGCTCGCACCCGAGGTGCTTGCCACCGCCTTTGCCGACCTCGCCGGCTGGCTCACGGTGCGCGTCTGCGACTCGACGAATCCCGCGGCCGTCGCACGGGTCATGCAGGGACTCGACCCGCTCAAGACGCTCTTTGTCATCGCGAGTAAATCGGGAACCACCACCGAGACGCTCGCGTTTGCGGCCTACGCCCGCGAGATCGTCGCGAACGTACTGAGCGCAGCGGGCGCAACAAGCACGAGTCCCGACGACTACTTCGTTGCCATCAGCGACCCAGCACCGTCGATCACCGGTATCCCCCATGCCGAGGCGATGCGTGAGCGATTCCTTAATCCTGCCGATATCGGCGGGCGCTACTCGGCGCTCAGCTTTGTTGGTCTCGTTCCTGCAAGCCTGCTTGGCATTGATCTTGATCCGCTCCTCGCATCTGGGAGCGTCGCGATTGCTGAAGCACGCGATCCAGAGCCAACGGGAAACTTCGCCGTTGCACTCGGATGCACGATTGCTGCACTCGCCCGTGAGGGTCGCGACAAGCTCACGCTCATCGTCGATGCGCCAATCCACGGCATCGGTGCATGGGTTGAGCAGCTCGTTGCGGAGAGCACTGGGAAGAACGGCGTTGGCGTCGTGCCGGTCGACGGCGAGGCGCTTGGAGCAGTGAGCGATTATGAAGATGACCGGATCTTTGTGCGGATCTCACTGGCAGGTGGAACGGCACCGCGCACATCTGATGGCGGGGATGTTGACGCGCGTCTACGAGAACTTACGGCTGCGGGGCACCCGCTTCTCACATGGGAGCTTGATGACCCGATCGATCTTGGTGCGGAGTTCGTTCGCTGGGAGATTGCGACCGCCATCGCAGGGGTAGCGATGGGGGTGAACCCATTTGATGAGCCGAACGTCACAGAGTCGAAGACGAATACGGCGCGCGTGCTTGCAGAGCGTGCGGCGAGTGGCACACTGCCGGTGCTAGCGCCAAAGGTTCGCAGCGGCGTACTTTCGCTCTGGGCTGACGACGCACTCCCAGCGGCGTTCAGTGATTCAGCGGAGCAACTGATTGCTGGCCAGCTCAATCGGCGAAGTCGTCGCAGCTACCTCGGCATGCACGCCTACCTTCCAGAGAGCCCAGCGACGACCGCACACCTTCAAGAGATTCGCCTCGCCCTTCGAGGCGCGACGCACGCGGCGACGACGCTCGGCTACGGGCCGCGGTTCCTCCATTCAACGGGGCAGCTCCATAAGGGCGGCGCGGCGACCGGCTGGTTCCTCCAGATCGTCGCGGGGCACCGCGAAGACCTCGCCATCCCCGGAGCCCCCTACAGCTTTGGCGAGCTCATCGACGCCCAGGCCCTCGGCGATGCTCGCTCCCTTGTCGACCATGGACTCCCCGTGCTGCGCGTGCACCTCGGCGATGACGTGGAGGCTGGGCTGCTGGTGCTCAAGGATCTGGTGCGCCGCGCCACCGCCGTTCGCTAGGATCAACGCAGAGAAGCAAGGAGGAGACACTCGTGAAGATCGGATTTATCGGGCTTGGCAAGATGGGCGCAAACATGGTGAAGCGCCTCGTGCGCAATAAGCATGAGGTCGTGATCTGGAATCGCTCACGCGAAAAGACCGACGAGATTGCAAAAGAGGGTGCGGTTCCAACGTACACCGTACAAGAGCTCGTCGGCAAGCTTGAGGCTCCGCGCCGCGTGTGGGTGATGGTGCCAAGCGGCGATGCAACCGAAGCGATGATTGATGAGATGATCCCTCTCCTTGCAAAGGGCGACACGGTCATCGATGGTGGAAACTCCAACTTCCACGACACTATCCGCCGCCACGAAAAACTTGCCGGTCATGGGATTCACTTCATCGATGCCGGTACATCTGGTGGCGTCTGGGG
>CAIPEX010000004.1 GCA_903864185.1 uncultured Chloroflexota bacterium
GCTCACAGGTGCGTACTCGTTACGTACCCGCCCTGCGGTGTGCTCCCGCGCCAGGAGCGGCAGACTCTACAATCGGCGCATGACACGAACTGCTGCAGAGGTGACGGGGAATAGCCTGGATGCGACAGGCGAGCTAGCGCTCGATCGTGCCTTGCGCCGCGCCTGGGCCCCAGTCTGCCGCGCCGATGAGCTCACCGACCGGCCGCTCCCCGTGCGCCTCTCAGGCGAGACGCTCGTCCTCGCACGGCTCGGCAACGAGATCGCGGCCTACCCAGATCTCTGTGTCCACCGCGGCACCGCGCTCTCTCTCGGCTGGATCGACCCCGGCACCGCGGCCGCACCCGATGGATCTGCACCAGTGGGCGAACCGTGTCTCGTCTGTCCCTATCACGGCTGGACCTACGACCGCACGGGAACGGTGCGTCGCATCCCTGCGGTACACGGGCGCTCAATTCCACGCCGCGCACGCATTGAACGCTACGCAGCGGTAGAGCACATCGGCTTGATCTGGGTCCTTCTCGATCCGGGTCCTGGCGGATGGGAGTCACCTGCACCACTCTTCCCACTGCCGCACGCGCCGTGGTGGGGTGATCCAGCACTCCGAACAATTCCTATCAATACCTACGACTGGGCCTGCAGCCCTGCGCGACGCATCGAGAACTTCATCGACTTCAGCCATTTCCCTTGGGTGCATGAGGGGGTGCTCGGCGATCGCGCCAAGCCACTCAGCCCTGAACATGTTGTTGAGAGCGATGGCGAGACAATTCGTTTTGAGATCGCGCTCGAAGAGCCGCAGACGAGCGTGAAGGGCGACACGCAACCCGGCACAAAAGTTCAGCGCGATCCAACGACGTATACGGTACACATGCCGTACTCGGTGACGCTCGATCAGCGACTGCCAAATGGGAATCGCTTCATCCTCTTTATTGCCGCTTCGCCACTCTCAGCAAAAGAGACGCGCACATTCACCTGGAACGCACGCACGTATCGCATGGAGCCAGAGGCAGATGAGGAGCTCGCAGGGTTCCAGGTGCTGATCCTTGATCAAGATCAACCGATCACGCAGTCGCAGCGACCAGAGGCGCTACCGGTTGATCTTTCGGAGGAGCTGCATATTGCAGGGCCAGATCAAGCCTCGATTGAATTCCGCCGCATCCTCGGAAGGATCGCAGACGCCGCCCGTTAACTTTGAGCGTTAGGCGTTGCGCAAGATGCGCGCAGCAAACGGGATTGCGCTCAGCAAGATGAGCGTCGCGAGATAGAAGAGCACCTCTGCGCCAAACTGCGCGTAGATCACACCGCCAACGAGTGAGGCGATTGAAACGGCAAGACCGAATGAGGTGGCACCGAGCAGCGCCTGCCCTGTTGCCTGGAGCTCGAGTGGCACCATGGAGCGAACGGCCATAACGCTCGCCAAGAGCGTGCTTGAGAACCCAACGCCGCAGAGCCCGCGCGCAGTGATCAAGAGCTCTGGCGACGGGATCACGGCGTAGGCGAAGGTGCAGGCGGCAAGGCCGAGCAGCCCGAAGATGTAGAGCGTGCGCAAGCCAAGGCGCGTGACGACGATCGCGCCAGCAATGAAGAACGGAATCTCAACCGCTGCCGAAACACTCGAGCTCAGCGCGACCATCGACTCTGTGCCGCCGAGATCCTGCATGCGGATCGTGCCGTAGGCATAGAAGGCGCCCGCGCCGAGATTCATGAA
>CAIPEX010000005.1 GCA_903864185.1 uncultured Chloroflexota bacterium
AACTCGTACCCGCCATTAAGTGCGCGCGCCGACGATGCAATTGAGTAGGGGCGTTGAATAAATTTTTCGCCGACCTTCACGCCAATCGTGACGTACTGGCCAGGGGTGAATGGCGCTGGTTCGGCATCCGGCTTAATCCAGACGCGGGCAAGGGTTTCGGTGTCGTCGATCCGTGCTGCGAGGATGGCGTTATAGGCAGGATCGTCACTCAGGATGCCGAACGTTGCGGGCGAAGGGTGCTCCTGATTTGACATGCTGCTCCTCACGTTCTGGCCGATTTTGGCTGTCTCGCCGAGTGTAGGCGAGGCGCGGGAGGTGCGCAGGTTGACGCGGGGTGCCCAGGGTGGCATTCTTCGCGCCCAGGTCTGCTTACCCACGGGCCGCTGCGTTGCCCGCCGTGTGGGCCTGCGAGGGAGGTCGCGAGCTGATGGCTTCAGGCAGCGTCGCCGAGATCAAGAGTCGCCTTGCAGTCGCCGACGTCGTCGGCGAGAGCGTCGCGCTGCGTAAGGCAGGAGCGGCGTTCAAGGGGCTCTGCCCATTTCATGGGGAGAAGACTCCGTCATTTGTTGTGACTCCCGCGCGCGAGTCCTGGAAGTGTTTCGGCTGCGGCAAGGGGGGAGACATCTTCACCTTTGTGATGGAGCGTGACGGTATTCCGTTTGCCGAAGCGCTCAAGCTTCTTGCCGATAAGGCCGGTGTCACGCTCGATGATCGCAGCCGTGCCGAAGATGCACAGAAGGCGCGCTTGCGTGAAGTGCTCGAAGGGGCAGTGAGCTTCTATCACGCAATCCTCACCTCGCACGACCTTGGCAAAGCCGCCCTCGCCTATTTGCACTCGCGTGGATTTACCGATGAGACCATTGCCGCACAGCGCCTTGGCTGGGCGCCCGACTCGTGGGATGCCTGCTCAAAAGCCTTGACCGCCAAGCGTGGAGCAACCCCTGTGGAACTTGCGGCAGTTGGGCTCACGACGGAGCGCGATGGTGGTCGTGGTGCATACGATCGGTTCCGCTCACGCGTGATCTTCCCGATTCGCGATGTCAATGGCAAGATCACGGGCCTTGGCGGCCGCCTCCTGCCGGTAGATGATCAACGTGGCGACCATGGGCCGAAGTACTTGAACAGTGCCGCAACAACGCTCTTCGATAAATCACGCACCCTCTACCTGATTGACAAGGCAAAGCCTGCCATGCGAAAAGACGGCTCAGCGATCCTTGTCGAGGGCTATACCGATGCGCTCATGGCGCACCAGTCGGGCTTCACGAATGTTGTCGCGAGCATGGGCACTGCACTGACTCCCGCGCAGATCGCACTCTTGCTTCGCTACGCATCAAAAATTCTGCTCGCCTATGACGTTGATAGCGCCGGCGTCAAGGCGGGAACCTTCGGCGCGACGGAGCTGTTGAAACTCGTCATTGAACTCGGTGGCGCAGAGAGTGGCCCATCACTCGTGGACGTTGGCGTGGTGAGGCTCCCCGACAATCGTGACCCCGATGAGGTGATGCGCGATGATCCCGACCTCTGGCGAAGCGCCACCGCTCACCCTGTCCCGGTCGTTGAGCACCTCATTGAGATGAGCGCCAATGCGCATGACCTCAAAGATCTCGGCGGGCGCAAGCGCGCCATTGATGAGATCCGCCCCGTCTTGCGCAGTCTGCGCGATCCAGTTGTACGTGATGGCTACATTGCGCAGGCGGCACGGCGGATTGGCGTTGACGAGGCAACCATGCGCGAGGCGCTGCGTAGTGCGGGCCCTGCCGCGCAGGGGGCAGGGGCAAAGGCAGATGGACGCATCTCGGCTGAGAGCGTGCGTGCTGCCGATGAGGGCGGTGACCTCGCGGGGATCATCGCTGGGATCACACCCCCTGAAGCAGAGCTGCTCCGCCTCCTCCTCCTCGCACCCGGCGAGCGTCTTCGCGTTCGCGAATCGCTCACCGACGAGCAGTTAACGAGTGGACTTGCACGCTCGCTCTGGGGCGGGCTACGTGCGGCGCTGGACGCTGCACTGGAGCAGAAGCTCCCGATTGGCGACCTCGAGGCGCTCCCCGCTATAATCACGGGAGAAGAACGGCGCCTTGCCCAGGCGCTTCTTGCCCGCGAAAACATGCCACTTGATCTTGATCGTCTCCGCATCGGGATTGACCAGACAATGCTTCGTCTTGAGGCGGATCGCCTTGAAGAGGCAATGGCCTGGTCGAGATCCGAGTTGGCCGAAGCGGAGCGTTCTGGTGACGCGGTTCGGATGCGCGAGTTAATGGAGCGAGAGCGCGATCTTGGCGGTCGACGCAAGGCACTGGACCGGCGCCTCGGATCAGCAGGCGTATTGGCAGCAGGAAAGGGAGGCACACGATGAGCAAGTCGACAAAGGTTTCCTCCACGGTAACTTCATCCGCTGTCGCACCCGCGAAGAAGGTCGTACCCGCGAAGGCCCCCGCGAAGAAGGCTGTACCGACGAAGTCTGTTGTAAAGAAGGTTGCCCCCGCGAAGAAGGCCGCACCAGCGAAGCCTGCCGCAAAGAAGCCTGCTGCAAAGAAGGTCACTCCCGCGAAGGCTCCCGCGAAGAAGGCCGCACCAGCGAAGCCCGTTGTCAAGAAGCCTGCTGCAAAGAAGGTCACTCCCGCGAAAGCTCCCGCGAAGAAGGTTGCACCAGCGAAGCCTGCCGCAAAGAAGCCAGCACCACTCGCGAAGCCTGCAGTAAAGAAGGGCGCATCAGTGAAGCCCGTCGCCGAGACGAAGGTGCCAGCGAAGAGGGGATCGCTTGCAGTTGACGGGCGAAAGAACAACGAGACAGATGCAGCGAAGCGGCTTGCGGGAGTAGCTGATCCCGATGCGGCTGATCTTGCAGCGCTTGAAGGCGAAGGTCTCGAGCTCCTCGACCCAGAGGCTGCCGCAGCGCTTCTTGCAAAGGAGGCCGCCGATGCGCCAAAGCCGGCTGAGGTCGTGGTTGAAACATCAACGGGCATTGACGACCCAGTGCGCATGTACCTCAAGGAGATTGGTCGAGTCGGCCTCCTCACCGCAGAGGAAGAGGTTGTCCTTGCAAAGATGATCGAACTTGGCGAGCAGATGGCAGATGAGCCATGGAAGGCCGTGTACAACCTCCACCAGTGGACGTATCACGAGACAGAGATCAAGACGCGCAAGAAGAAAGACTGGTATCGCTTCGACCCTTTGCTCGCGCAGCGCGCCCATCAAACGATGCAGGAGGCACTTGCAAGTTGGGTCAAGGGGCACCATGTGCACGACTGCAAGATCACGGGCTTTGATAAGGCAGCGAAAGATGCCGGCAGTGAGGCTGCACGGCGTAGCCTGCTTGTTGCCAAGAGCCTCGTGAAGGCATTCAACGACCCGAACCGCCGCAACCTGGCGGCGAAGACGGCAGAACTGCTCGACTTCGCCTTCCAGGCGGTGAGCATGGGCGACCTTGATAGTCGCGATAACAAGGTGCTGAGTGCCCTCTTCCTCTGGACACGCGATGAGGTTGCCCTCCCCGCACTGGAAGCACATGTGCTCGGCGGCAAGTACGTTGGCAAAAATGGAGAGGACTGGATTCGTGAGGCGGGCTGGGACCCAGAGAACCCTGCCTACGGAAAGCTTCGCGGGCGCGACGGCTATGTGGTGCAGCTCGGCTGGCGTGGGCGCGAGGAGCTGACGAAGGCGAACCTCCGACTCGTCGTCTCTATCGCCAAGAAATACATCGGACGCGGCATGAGCTTCCTCGACCTCATCCAGGAGGGGAACATCGGCTTGATCCGTGCCGTTGAGAAGTTTGAATACATCAAGGGATTCAAGTTCTCAACGTACGCTACCTGGTGGATTCGCCAGGCGATCACTCGTGCGATCGCCGATCAGGCACGCACGATTCGTATCCCAGTACATATGTACGAGCAGCTCAACCGTTTGACGCGCGTCCAGCGACAGCTCTTCCAGACGCTCGGCCGCGAGCCAACCGATGAGGAGATCGCCGTCGAGCTCACGCGACTCATTGGTGAGTCGGAGGCACTGAAGAAGCAGACCACGCTCGATGAGGTTCGGCAGTTGAAGAGCCTCCAGGTCGACGCAAAGAATCGGCGCGCGAAGATCGTCGCGGATGAGGAGCCAGCGAAGGAGTCGGAGTCGAAGGGGAACGTGATGACCGCTGAGCGCGTCCGAGAGATGCGGAAGGTGAGCCAGGAGCCGGTCTCGCTCGAGACGCCGATTGGCGAGGAGGAGGACAGCCACCTCGGCGATTTCATCGAAGACAAGAATGCGCTTAATCCATACGCCGCCGCAGAGCGTGCAAACCTGAAAGAGTTGATGGAGTCGGTGCTGAAGGGACTGAAGCAGCGCGAGCAGCGCGTCTTGCGCCTCCGGTTCGGCTTCGATGACGGTCGCCCACGGACGCTTGAAGAGGTGGGCGCAGAGTTCAACGTCACCCGAGAGCGCATCCGCCAGCTCGAGGCCAAGGCACTTCGCGCGCTGCGGCACCCGTCACGGAGCCGCAAACTCGAGGAGTTTGCCGACGTGCAGAAGCGGCGCAGGGGGCCAGAAGACCGCTAGCCAAGCCTGATAGAATCTCAACTCGGCAGTGGACTGCCGCACATTCCGGCGTAGCTCAGTGGTAGAGCGGGCGGCTGTTAACCGCCATGTCGTAGGTTCGAATCCTACCGCCGGAGCCATACTCCTAGCGCCACCGAGCGCCACGCACTAGACTGCATCCATGAATCAGTTAAGCCCAACAGGATCCCTCTACGCGATCTTCGCCGTGATCTTTTGCTACATGGTGGATCAGCGCCGCCCTGCCGGGATACGTGGGCGCCTCTTGGTGATCGGCGTATCCGCACTCTTTCTTGCTGGCGCGTTCTTGATGGGCTTTGTTCGGACACAGCTGCAGGGCTAGCGCAGCGTTTCTTTGAGATACGTGAGGAGGGCGCATGGTTGCAACGGGACTGAGTGAATCACCACAAGCCTACGAAGCGAAACTACTTCAGCAGACGGATGAGCAGATCGACGCCTGGGCTATCGGCTCGCTCCGCGATATTGCCAAGCGAAAAGGCGTCGCGATTGCCGTCCATGAGTTTGGCCATGCCACCAGCCTTTCAGATAACCATCTTGCTGCCGCCTACACACTCGGCGGAGGGCCAGCCGCGACAATGGGGCGCAGTGTAGATGGGCGCCTGATCTTTCCGGCAGTTGCACTCTGGGCACTGGTCCCTGGACTTCACCAGTTTGATGCTGCCCATGCAAAGGCAAAGCTTGTTGCCTTCCTGGTCGCCACCTTCGAAGAGGTTGTCTACATCTAGCGCGTGCGGCTATTCGCCCTTCTGACGTAGCCGCGCGGCAAGATTGTCAAGTTTGTTCCGGGCGATCTGGAGCCACTTCGCCATATTCTCGCGATCCACGCCGCTCAATGCCGCCCCGTCGTCTGGGCGGTCGATGGTGCGCAGGATGAGAGCAAGTTCCTCGATCGACACTGCAACGTGTTCGCGCGCAGCAGCGAGCGAGGCGTCGCTTGCCTCGCCGATACGCACGTTAATCTCAACTCCATCTGAATGGTCTGCGTGCGGTGCGCCATACGGGATGGTTGTCGAGTCTGCGAGTGGTTGTGCTCGCTCACGTTCATTCGTGCGTGGCCGGGGCTCATCGAGGAGCGACTCAGACCGCACGATTGCCTTGAGGCGTGCAAGCGAGAGCTCGCCAGTGGCGACTTGTTTGGCGAGCTCGCTTCGGCGTGCGGCATCATCAAGCTTCATGAGCTCATACGCGTGGCTAATCGTGTCGGTCCGCGCTGCCACCAGCGCTCGCACGTCTGCGGGGGCATCGATGAGCCGTAGCCGGTTCTCGACGTAGCCCTTGTCCTTACCAAGCCGCTCCGCAAGTTTTCTGATGCTATAGCCGAGCTCGCTCGTCATGCGCGCAAAGACTGCGGCCTCGTCAAGGGGGGAGAGGTCCTCACGTTGCAGGTTTTCGATGACCGAGATCTCAAGCGCCTGCTCATCACTGATCTCGATGACGAGCGCAGGGATGAGCGGGAGGCCGAGTGCAAGGACGGCACGCCAGCGACGCTCACCAGCAACGAGCTCGTAGTTTCCTGCATCCCGCACGCGAACAAGGACAGGCTGCACAACCCCGTGCTCGTGGATGCTCGCCTTCAGATCATCAAGCGTTGGATCATCACCTGTGCTCCGTGGCTGCTGTGGGTTCGGCGTGATCCGGTCTACTGCGAGCTGGCGAACAACGCGGTCGGTGGTGAGGCCGACAGGGAGAAGGGCAAAGACGGAATCGGAGGGCTCACTGCCATGGTGCGCCGCCGCCCGCGAGCGTCCTTTCGGCATCTCCCCTCCATTCCTATCGTGCGTCGCGTCTGTGCGCGTGCGCCAATCTTACTCCCCGCCCCCGCTGAAAATCTGTGCTGCTGCGCCGCTGGGCAGGAGGGCGGGCATGTTGGTGTGGGAGAATCGCCCGAACAGGAGCAAGGGAGGGGAGATGGCTGAGCAGGAAGAGCGAGACGCAGCCCGCCGTGCAACCACCTCCGGGATTCCACTTGATGAGGCGTACGGCCCCCAGGCGGCCGGGGGGCGCGATACGACGACAGAGATCGGGGCCCCTGGCTCCTTTCCGTATACGCGCGGCGTGCAGTCAACGATGTATCGCGGCCGCCTCTGGACCATGCGCCAGTACGCTGGCTTCTCGACCGCTGCAGAGTCGAATGCTCGCTACCGCTACCTCCTTGAGCAGGGGCAGACGGGCCTCTCGGTCGCATTCGACCTTCCGACCCAGATGGGGTACGACTCAGATGCGCCAGAGGCCGAGGGTGAGGTTGGTCGCGTTGGCGTAGCGATCGACTCACTCGCAGACATGGAGGCGCTCTTTGCGGGGATTCCGCTCGATCGTGTCTCAACCTCCATGACGATCAATGCGACGGCACCCATCCTCCTTGCGCTCTACGTTGCCGTTGCAGAACGGCAGGGGGTCGCGCCAGCTGCGCTCGCCGGCACAACACAGAACGACCTCCTCAAGGAGTACATCGCGCGCGGCACCTACATTTTTCCGCCGACGCCATCACTTCGCCTCGTTACCGACGTGATGGAGTGGTGCGCAACGGAGATGCCCAAATGGAACACGATCAGCATTTCGGGCTATCACATGCGCGAGGCGGGAGCGACTGCTGCGCAAGAGCTTGCCTTCACCTTTGCGAACGGGATCGCCTACGTTGAAGGGGCACGTGCACGCGGGATTGATGTTGACACGATTGGACCGCGCCTCTCGTTCTTCTTTGCCTCGTGGACCGACATCCTCGAAGAGGTTGCAAAGTTCCGTGCTGCCCGAAGAATCTGGGCGCGCATCATGCGCGATCGCTTTGGCGCAACGAGCGAGAAGTCGATGATGTGCCGCTTCCATGTGCAGACGGCGGGTTCAACCTTAACGGCGCAGTCGATCGACAACAATGTCGTGCGTGCCTCCTACCAGGCGCTCGCCGCGATTCTTGGTGGCGCGCAAAGCCTCCACGTCAATGGCAAGGACGAGGCCCTCGCGCTGCCGACGGAGGCTGCCGCACGCCTCGCCTTGCGCACGCAACAGATTGTTGCGCATGAGTCAGGCGTCGCTGGCACCGTTGACCCCCTTGGCGGCAGCTATGCGGTTGAGGCGCTCACGGATCGCATTGAAGCAGATGCGCTCGCACTGATCGCCGAGACTGATCGACTGGGCGGGATGGTTGCTGCGATCAGCAGCGGTTTCCCGCAACGGGCGATTCAGGACTCGGCATTTGCCTATCAGCGCGAGATTGAGCGCGGCGATCGAGTGATTGTTGGGGTGAATCGTTTTATCGACGAAGAGGCCGCCACGCCCACAATCGCAACGATCGACCCTGTGCGCGAGCGCGAGCAGGTTGACCGGCTTGTCGCGGTCCGCGCTGAGCGTGATGCGAAGGCGGTTGAGGGGGCACTTGCCATGATTGCTGCGGCAGCATCTGGAACTGCGAACATGATGCCGCCGATCCTTGCTGCAGTGAAGGTGGGCTGCACGGTTGGCGAGATTAGCAACGCACTACGCGCCGTGTGGGGCGAACACCGCGAGGGGCTCGTGCTATGAGCGGCAATCCCGTGCACGGAAGAATCCACCACGTTGCGAATGTCGTACGCGATATTGATGCTGCAATCGATTTTCACGTGCGTGTGCTCGGGCTTCGGCTCGAGCAGGCGGTCGATGTTCCATCGCAGGAGGTGCGCATCGCCTTCCTGACAGCTGGTGATTCAAAGGTTGAACTCGTCTCTCCCCTGAACGAGACGAGTGGCGTCGCCCGTTTTCTTGCTGCAAAGGGCGAGGGTTTTCATCATCTCTGTCTCGAGGTTGTCGACCTTGGAGCGGAGTTGCGGCGGCTCGCAGCTGAGGGGATTCAGTTGATTAACTCCGAGCCGGCCCCTGGTGTTGAGGGGCCCGTCGCGTTCCTCCATCCCAAGAGCTGCAACGGTGTGTTGATAGAACTGATCGAAGCGCCAGGTGGTCCAGCGTGGGCGCAACTCGGCTATGGCGACCCAGGCCAACTGCGCCTGAGTTAACTCCGCGGCGCGTATCCAGCTTCGCGCAAGAGTCGCGGGAGTTCTGTGGGGGAGAGTGCAACCTTGAATCCGGCCGCCTCAAGGGCGGAGATCTTGTCGCTCGCGCGACCAGAGGCCCCAGAGACAATGGCGCCGGCGTGCCCCATTCGGCGCCCCTCAGGCGCGGCACGTCCTGCGATAAAGGCGACCCGCGGCAGGTGCTTCAGGTTATCGCCAGCCCACGCCGCCGCCTCTTCTTCTGCTGAACCACCGATCTCACCAATGAGGACGATCGCGCGCGTCGCAGCATCAGCGGCGAAGAGCTCGAGTGCGTCGCGGAAGGTGGTGCCGATGATCGGGTCGCCGCCGATGCCGAGGCAGGTCGACTGACCGATCCCCGCATCGGTCATGGACTGGACCGCTTCGTAGGTGAGGGTTCCGGAGCGACTCACCACGCCAACATCGCCTGGCAGGTGGATCGATGCAGGAATGATGCCAACCTTCACCCCGCTGTTGGCAGCACTTGGCGAGGTCGCGCCAGGGCAGTTCGGCCCAATGAGTCGCGCGCCGTGACGCTGGACGATTGCCAGGGCACCAACCATGTCATGCACGGGGATCCCCTCTGTGATGCAGAAGATTGTCTTGACGCCAGCCGCCGCAGCCTCGGCGATCGCATCGGCAGCGCCGGCTGCAGGGACAAAGATGCAGCTCGCATTGGCGCCAGTCGCACTCACTGCTTCGGCAACCGTGTTGAAGACCGGCGTCGTGTCATTGAGCGCGCGTTCGCCACCGCGTCCGGGCGTCACGCCAGCAATGATCTGTGTTCCGTATGCCGCCATCTGGGCGGCATGGAAGCCACCTTCTCGGCCCGTGAGCCCCTGCACGAGCAGGCGCGTATCGGCGTTGACGAGGATGCTCATCGGGCTGCTCCCCCCGCTCCTGCGAGCGCAACGGCCTTCTCCGCCGCCTCGTCGAGGCTCGCGGCGGTTTCGAAGCCGCCTGCAGTGAGGAGTTCGGCAGCCTCTTTCGCATTGGTGCCGACGATGCGGACCACCATTGGCACAACACGGTCCTGCTGGTCGCGCGCGGCGATGAGCCCCTTTGCCACCTCATCCCCGCGGGTGATCCCACCAAAGATATTGACGAGGATCGCTTTCACGCCGGGGTCCGCGAGGATAATTCGCATCGCGGCGGCAACCTTTTCGCTGCGGGCCCCACCGCCAATGTCCAGGAAGTTTGCTGGCGATCCGCCAGCTTGCGTGACGAGGTCCAGGGTGGTCATCGCGAGGCCAGCGCCATTCACCATGCAGCCGATGCTTCCATCAAGTCGGATATAGGCGATCCCTTGCTCACGCGCCTCACGGTCAATCGGATCTTCGCTATCCGCATCACGCCATGCCGCAAGCTCCGGGTGGCGGTCGAGCGCAGAATCATCGAGCGTCACCTTTGCATCAAGGCAGACAAGCCGTTCGCCGCCAGGGAGTTCTGGTGCTGGAACGACAGCGAGCGGATTGACCTCGACGAGATCTGCATCGGAGCTCCGTGCGATACGCACGAGTCCCGCAGCGATGACGCAGAACTGCTTGAGCAGCTCGCCACTCAGCCCAATGCCGAACCCCAGTTGGCGCGCCTGATAGGGGAGGAGGCCTGCATGCGGATGCGCGACGACGCGAACGATCGCCTCTGGGCTCTTCGCCGCAACCTCTTCGATCTCCATGCCGCCCGCAGCCGATGCCATCAACAAGACGCCGCGACTGCTCCGGTCGATGAGCGCGGCGAGGTAGATCTCTCGGAGGATGGTTGCGGCGGGGGCAATCAATACGCGACGAACTGGGAGGCCCTTGATCTCCAAGGCGAGAATCCCAGCCGCAACCTGCTCCGCCTCTTGTGGCGTTGCGGCGAGCTTGACGCCACCCGCCTTGCCGCGGCCGCCAACGAGCACCTGCGCCTTGATCACTACCTGTGCTGCCCCGCCGGAAAAAAGTCGTTCGGCTGCGGCGCGGGCGCCAGCCGGGGTGGTCGCCGTTGACGCGTCGGGGACGGCAAGGCCTGCGTCGGCGAGGAGTTGTCGAGCCTCTGCTTCATGGATCTTCATCGGGGGCAGCATACGGCGTGCAGGACTAATGCGTCGGGACTAGGATTCCAGAGGTTGCTGTAGCCGTTGCCGCAGCACAGAGCAGAGGGGAGGTTGGACAGATGGCACGAAGCACCGCACCCCTCCCGCCACGTCGAACCCTGAAGGACTACCTCGCCTACCGCGGCGGCGAGGGGATGGTCGCATGGGCATTTCACCGCATCTCTGGAGTCGCCGTCTGGGCATTCGTCCTCCTTCACGTACTCGACATTTACTTTGTGGGCGGCAATCCTCAGGCGTACAACGAGCTGTTGAAGATCTATGCGAGCCCTGCTGGGCGCATGATGGAAACACTCCTTGGAGCAGCGCTCTTCTATCACGCACTGAATGGCATGCGTATCGTCGTGATGGATTTCTGGCCGGCACTCACCGCGTATCACCGCACCCTCTGGCGCATCGTCTGGGTGCTCTTCTTCGCGATCGGTATCCCTGGTGCGTACATCATCCTGAAGCCGATCTGGGAGGTTGTCCGATGAGCGAGCGCTACTCACGCGTTGGTCGCCCGCGCCCCACAGGCTCTCGTGCAGATCTCCGTGCCTGGTATGCCGTCCGCATCACCGCACTCGCGCTCTTCGTGCTTGCGCTCGCCCACTTCTCAATGACCCACTTCGTCTTTGATCCCGCTGATCAAACAGCAGAGTGGATCGCACAGACGCGGTGGAACTCTGTTGCGTTGCGCTTCCTCGACTGGTCAATGCTCGTTGCGGTTATCATCCATGCATTCCTCGGCATGCGCACCGTTGCGCAGGACTACGTCCCGGCCCGCATTCGTACCGTTGCACTGTTCGTGCTCTACCTCCTGGCCGCTGGACTCTTGTTCATCGGTACGACCGTTGTGCTCACCCTCCCGCTGAAGTGATGCGGCAATGAGCAGCGGTATTCGAACCCAGGCGACATCGATTGACGTAGATGCGATCGTTGTTGGCGCGGGCGGTGCAGGCCTCTGGGCGGCACTTGAACTCGCGCGCGAGGGCGTGCCGACCGCTGTCTTGACGAAGCTCTACCCGACGCGCTCGCACACCGGCGCTGCGCAGGGTGGCGTATGTGCCGCCCTCGGCAATGTTGAGGAAGACCACTGGGAGTGGCACATGTTCGACACGATCAAGGGCGGCGACTACCTGGCAGATCAAGATGCCGCAGAGGTGCTCGCGCGCGAGGCGATCCCTGCCGTGATTGAACTTGAGCGGATGGGCCTCCCGTTCAACAGAACCCCCGACGGAAAGATTGACCAGCGCCGATTTGGCGGGCATACGCGGAATTTCGGCGAAGGCCCAGTACGTCGAAGTTGCTACGCCGCAGATCGCACCGGCCATATGATTTTGCAGACGCTCTATCAGCAGTGCATCAAGGCGGGAGTGAAGTTCTATGACGAATATCACGTTGTGGACCTTGTCTTCGAAGGCGGCAATGCAGACCAGGGCGGACGCTGCAGCGGCGTGGTCGGCTACAAGATTGCAGACGGCACGCTCCACGTTCTCCGTGCCAAGGCGGTGCTCCTTGCAACTGGTGGCTACGGTCGCGCATGGCGCGTCACATCAAATGCGCATTCGCTCACTGGCGACGGCATGTCGCTCGCATGGCGGCGTGGTGTGCCGCTCATGGATATGGAGTTCTATCAGTTCCATCCGACCGGGATCGTTGGGATCGGCATCCTCCTCTCGGAGGCTGCGCGTGGCGAAGGCGGCTACCTCATCAACGATGAGGGGAAGCGGTTCATGGAGACGTATGCACCGAAGCTGATGGAGCTTGCACCGCGCGATATGGTCTCTCGCGCCATGTATCAAGAGATCCGAGCGGGTCGTGGGATTGGCGGAAAAGACTATGTCTACCTTGACGTTCGCCATCTCGGGCGAAAGGTGATCGAGGAGAAGCTGCCCGACATCACCGACTTCGCTCGCGTGTATCAAGGGGTTGAGCCGATCAGCGAGCCGGTGCCAGTTCAGCCAACAGCACACTATGCGATGGGTGGCGTCCCGACGAACCTTGAGACGGAGGTGCTCGCGAGCGCAGGCGGCAGTGTCGTGCCCGGCCTCTTCGCCGCGGGAGAGGTTGCATGCGTGAGTGTGCATGGGGCAAATCGCCTCGGCACGAATTCGCTCGTCGACCTACTCGTGTTCGGCAAGCGTGCTGGGAAGCGCATGGCTGCGATCTGCAAGTCCACCGCACTGCCACGGGGCACCACAGGTGCCGAGGGTGCTGTGCGTGACGAGATGCTCGCCCTCTCGACGCGTCCGACCGGCGTCCGACCGGCAGAGATTCGCCGTGCCCTCGCCGCCGTCATGATGGATAACGTGGGCGTCTACCGCGACGAGGCGCTGCTCTCTGCGGCCATCGCCGAGATCGGTCGACTGAAGGAGGAGTACACACGCGTGCGCGTCGAAGACACGGGCAGCGTGTTTAACACCGATCTACTTGAGGCACGTGAGCTCGGCTACCTGCTCGATACCGCCGAGGCGACCGCTGTCTCCGCTCGTGCACGGAAGGAGTCGCGCGGCGCACACAGCAGGGAAGACTTCCCCGATCGTGATGATGCGAAGTTCCTTGCGCACACCATGATTTGGCGCGGAAGTGACGGCGCACCAGCAGAAAAGATTGACTACAAGCCCGTCGTCATTACGAAGTTTGAGCCGAAGCCGCGCATCTATTGAGGAGAGGATGATGGATGTAGAACTGCGGATCCAGCGCTTCGATCCAGAGACGGACCAGGCGCCACACTGGCAATCCTTTACGGTGCCCGTTGAGCCAATGGATCGTGTCCTCGATGTATTGACGCGTGCAAAAGAGCAGTTTGATGGGAGCATCACCTTCCGTCGCTCCTGCGCTCATGGCGTCTGCGGTTCGGATGCGCTGATGATCAACGGCCGCAACCGACTCGCCTGCAAGTTGCGCGTGGAGCAGCTCGGTCGCACGATCACGGTTGCACCACTCCCAGGTCTCCCGGTTGTGAAAGATCTCGTCGTCGACATGGAGGGCTTCTTCGGAAAGTATCGGAGCGTGATGCCCTTCCTCGTGGCAGCAGAGCCAGAGGGGAGTGGCGAGCGCCTTCAGTCTGCGGAGCAGCGTGAGGTCTACGACGATACGACGAAGTGCATCTTGTGCGCCGCCTGCACCACCTCCTGCCCGAGCTTCTGGGCTGAGCCTGAATATGTTGGGCCGGCGGCCATTGTGAATGCGCATCGCTTCATCTTTGACTCGCGCGACGAGGCGGCGCATGAGCGCCTCGAGATCCTCGCCGACGAGGATGGCGTCTGGCGCTGCCGAACGACTTTCAACTGCGTCGAGGCATGTCCACGTGGGATCAATATCACCAAGGCGATCCTCGAGGTTTCAGCCGCGGTTGGGGCGAGGTAGCTCGCCTCCGTGAAGACGCTCATCCTCCGCACGGACGGGGCGTGCCGAGGGAATCCTGGTCCTGCATCAATTGGCGCCGCACTTTACGACGCGCATGCGGCTGGCGCAAGTGAGCCAGATGCAACCCCCATTGCGAGTATTTCGGCAGCAATCGGCACCACAACGAACAATGTTGCGGAATGGAAGGCAGTGATTGCCGGAGCCGAGCTTGCACTCGAGCTTGGCGCCACAACATTGAGCCTGCTGCTCGACAGCAAGTTGGTGGTTGAGCAACTCCATGGTCGCTGGCGCGTACGCGATGCAAAGCTTGCGCCACTCTGCGACGAGGCGATCAGCCTACTCAGCCAATTGAATAGTTGGGAGGCGCGCCATGTGCCGCGCGCTCAGAATGGGCGTGCAGACGCGCTTGCGAATGAGGCACTTGACCGTGCGCTTCGTGGCGGTCCAGCGCGAGTCGTCCGTCGCCCCGATGACCATGCACGCACGGCTGTTGCAACTGATGCGCGCGATAGCGGTGGAGAGCGGCAGGCAACGCGTCTCACGATCCTTGGATCCGGAGCGAGCCGCGGCGTTCCGCGCGTTGGCTGCCGTTGCGATGTCTGCCTCTCGCGCGACATGCGCAACCGCCGCTTGCGGAGCGCAGCACTCATTGAGTGGCGCGATCCAGTCGATGGGGCAACTCGTTCGGTCGTGATCGATCCGGGGATGGATCTTCGTGAGCAGGCACTCCGATTTAACGTTGAACGCCTCGATGGTGCACTTGTCACACATATCCATGTTGACCATACGGGCGGCATTGATGAGCTCCGTGCGTATACCGACGCGCAGGATCTCGTGTTGCCGGTGGGTGCATCGAGTGATACCGCGACAGAGCTGCGCCTTCGCTGGGCCTACGCATTTGACGGACGCACTGCACCAGGGCATGGGATCCCTGCGCTCACCCTTGTTGAGGGCGACGAGCAGGTCACGATCGCCGGGAGGCGCTTCCAGGCGATTCCGCTTGTGCATGGGCGACGTGCGACAACAGGGTGGCGGAGTGGCAACCTCGCCTACCTCACCGATGTGGGGAGCGTGGCGGCAGCCTCGCGTGCGATGCTCGCCGACCTCGACCTCCTCGTCGTTTCAGCGCTGCGCGACCTCCCGCACCCCACGCACCAGACGGTCGACGAGGCGCTCGCCCTCATCGCCGACCTCGCCCCACGGCGAGCAATCCTCACCCACCTTGATCACGACCTTGACTATGCCGACCTTGCAGGGCGGCTCCCCCGTGGAGTCATACCCGCCTTTGACGGGCTCGTCGCCGAGCTGCCGGCGCGCTAGACTCCCTCTCCGGCGAGATGGCCGGACGGCCGCGACGCCACTTTCGGGTGGCGCCGAGGAAAGTCCGGGCTCCAAGGTGTAAAGGCAGCGGGTAACGCCCGTCCGCCGCAAGGCGCGGACTAGTGCCACAGAGACGAGTCCACCCGAGCCTCGGTTCGCGGTGGGGTGAAACGCGGCAAACTCTGCCTGGAGCAAGGTCGAATAGGGAGGCATCCTGGTCGTTCGCGACCAGGCCGGCGCACCGCCGGGACCTCCGGGTTGACCGCTAGAGCCGTCGAGCGATCGACGGACAAGATGGATGGCCGCCCAGCCCCGCAAGGGGGGGACAGAACCCGGCTTATAGGCCATCTCGCCGGACTCCCCCTGCCACGCAGCACCCTCACGCCTCGCACGCCTGAGCACCCCTCCCTGCGACCGAGCCCCCGCGACACCCCCTGGTGAGCCCTCCCAGCAACGCCGCTTGACAGGGGCGCCAGGTGGGGCGAAGATGCACAAAGTGGCTTGAAGTGGGGGAAGGTGGGGTACCACCACCACCACGTGCCACCGCGGAGGGGGCAAACGTGTTTACGGGTGAATATCGGCATACGATCGACGACAAGGGGCGCGTGGCCGTTCCCGCTCGTTTCCGTGCCCAGCTCGATGAGGGCGCATTCGTCTCTCGCTGGCTCGATAACTGCTTGGCGATCTTTCCTCGAGCTGCATGGGACGACCTTGCAACGCGTGTTGCGGCCCTGCCGACTGGGAATGCCAGCGCGCGCGAGTTCGCACGCTTCCTGTTCGGGAGCGCGTTCGAGGTAGAGCTTGATGCGCAGGGGCGCCTCCTTCTCCCAGCAACGTTGCGCACCTGGGGTCAACTTGGTGCGGAGGCGATGGTGGTGGGCGCACGCGATCATGCAGAGATCTGGACGCCGCAACGGTGGGATACCTATCGCGGCGGGATGGAATCCTCCGATGCACTTGCATCGCAGCTCGAGGGGCTCGGGTTCTGATGACAACGGGCGCGACAGTCCATCGCCCCGTACTTCTCAAAGAGACACTTGAGGCTCTCATGGTGCACCGGAGCGGACGCTACATCGATGCGAACCTTGGCGGCGGTGGCCACACAGAGGCAATCCTCACTGCGTCGAGCCCAGATGGCATTGTCCTCGGCATCGATGCAGATGCACAGGCGATCGCAGCGACGCGTGATCGCCTCGCTGCATTTGGCGATCGCCTGCGAACCTTCCACGGGAGCAGTGCGCGGTTGAGCGAAGCGGCCGATGCGGTTGACTTCGACGCAGTAGATGGAGTGATCTTCGATCTCGG
>CAIPEX010000006.1 GCA_903864185.1 uncultured Chloroflexota bacterium
ATGCGGGTTGCTGTGCGCGGCGGGGATCACGCCGAGCTTTCCTGCCTGGTAATCCTCGAACGCCAGCACTACCTCATCGCGCGTATTCATGACGAATGGCCCGAGCCAGGCGACCGGCTCCTTGATCGGCTCGCCGCCAAGGATGAGCACGTCGAGTGCTGGGGTGCGCACGTCTTGGTGTTTCGATGCGTTGACGACGATGCGATCGCCCGCCCCGTAGACGGCGAGCTGCCCCGCTTCGATCGCGACTCGCTCGACACCAACGCTTCCGCGGCCAGAGAGGACGTAGACGAGCGCGTTAAAGTCGGGGCGCCACGGCAGGTCGAGCTCTGCACCTGGCTGGATTGTTGCGTGCACAAGGGCGATCGGCGTTTGGGTTGCGCCTGGTCCGCGATGCTCGCCAAGCTCACCAGCGATGAGTCGGATGAGCGCGCCACCATCAGGCGATGCAAGGAGGCGCACCTCGCTAGAGCGAATGTCTTGATATGCCGGTGGCGACCACTTCTTTGCGCGCGGCAGGTTCACCCAGAGCTGAAACCCATGGAAGAGGCCGCCACTCGCGACAAGGAACTCTGGTGGCGTCTCAATGTGAAGGATCCCGCCACCCGCGGTCATCCATTGCGTATCGCCGTCAGAGATGCGACCGCCTCCACCATTACTGTCGCGGTGGTCAAGGATACCGTCGAGCATGTAGGTCACCGTTTCGAATCCGCGGTGCGGATGCCACGGGGTCCCCTTCGGTTCGCCTGGCGCGTATTCCACCTCGCCCATCTGGTCGAGCATGATGAACGGGTCGATCATGTTGAGTGGGGCACCCATGAAGGCGCGCCGCACCGGGAACCCCTCGCCCTCAAAGCCGCTCGGCGCGGTGGTCAGCGAGATAACGGGACGCGGCCGTGCGGTGAGGAGATCGGCGATCGGCGTGCGCTTCAGGAGCGTGATATCGGGTGCGGTAATTGCTGGCATGTCGTCAGGGTATCGGATCTGTTGCGTTGCGGGATTCGTGCCGTGCGCGCATCTGCCCTACGGGGCACGCACGCTCTATCGTGGCGAGATGAAGAAGCGCACGAGTAGCCGCCCCTCCTGGCTCCGGATCCCCCAGGGCGATCTGTTCGCCGATCACGACATCCGCCTCCTCTTTGGCGCACAGGGGGTGAGCATGCTCGGCTCGCAAGTGTCGAATATTGCGATCCCCCTGATCGCGATCGACGTGATCCACGCGAGTGATGGGGGCGTGGCACTCATCGAGGGTGCATTCCTCCTCTCCTATGTGCTCTTCAGCCTCCCGGTTGGAGCGCTCCTCGACCGTCGCACGCGTCGCCCCGTCTTGATCGCCATGGACCTTGCGCGGATGGGACTCCTCCTTGCACTCCCCGTGAGCTATGCGCTCGGCGCACTCTCCATGGGGCTCCTCTATATCGTGGCCTTCTTTCTGGGATTCGGCTCACTCATCTATGACGTTGCGCACCAGTCGTACCTCCCGGCACTCTTGAAGGGCCCGCGACTTGCGGCTGCGAACAGCCGCCTGATGGTGCTCGACTCCGCGGCGAGCATCACAGGGCCATTGATCGCTGGCATTGCGGTCGGTCGATTTGGCGGCCCGTTCGCGATCATCCTCGACTCGCTGAGCTACCTCGCGAGCGCCCTCCTCCTCCGACGCGTTCGACATATTGAAGTTCCACCCGCGCGCGCCGATCACCATGCACCACGCGTGAGCTTGCGGAGCGAGATGCGCGAGGGGCTCGCCTGGGTGCTTGGGCATCCGCACCTGCGCGGGAATGCGCTTGCAGCGCTCGCGATGAATTTTTTTGCGGGCATTGCCAACGGTGGTGTGATGATTGCCTATGCGCGCCGCGAACTCTTGCTCCCTGCTGAGCTGATCGGCATCATCCTTGGCGCTGGCGTCATCGGCCTCATCCTCGGCTCACTCTCCAGCGGGCGGATTGCTGCGCGGATCGGTGTGGGCCGCAGCATCATCGTTGGCGCAGCGATCTTGCCAATCTTTCCGCTCGTCCTCGCACTCCTCAACACCGGCATTGGCAGTGCCGGCATCGCGCTGATTGCGATTGGCGGACAGATCGTTGCCTATTTTGGCGCGGCGCTCTTCCACTCCAACCAGATCACCTACCGCCAGCTGATCACACCGAAGCGACTCCTCGGACGCATGAACGCCTCGATGAAGTGGGTGATGCTCCTTGGCATGCCGCTCGGCACGGTGGTTGGTGCACTCATTGCCGACGCGGCCGGCTTACGTGCGGCACTTTTTGCGGGCGCAATTGGGATTATCTTCGGACCACTCCCGCTCTTCTTCTCGGGGATTGCCGCAGTGAAGCGACAGCCGAGCCACACGATCGAATAGCGCTCTGTTTGGCAGGCAACAAAAAACCCGCGGTTACCCGCGGGTTTTTTGATTTATGCGAGGAGGTGGGTTACGGAACAACCGTGAAGTCGGCGTACATGCCCGCCTTGTAGTGCGCTTCAATATTGCACATCACCACATAGTGTCCTGGTGTAAGCGTGACCGTGACACTCCCAGGTGTTCCGGGCGCGTACTCCGGCTGCTCATTCACAACCTTAATCTTCGCCTCATCGATGCGATGCGTTGTGACATCAACACTCGACAGCAGTTCCGTGGCGAGCTTGCCCGTCTTTACAACGAGGAACTCGTGCGCGATCGTCCCAGCATTGGTCAGGTTGAACGTGATGTCACCCGCCGCATGCGTGTAGGAGTCAAGCGCGATTGACCACTCTGTCTGCGTTCCAGCGACGGCTCCTGTGCTTGCAACGGCCGGCACAACTTCAAGGTCTGCATGCATCCCCTGCTTGTAGTGGCCGGCGATATTGCACATCACCACGTAATGTCCAGGCTCAAGATTGACTGTTACCTGTCCAGGTGTTCCTGGGTCGTATTCAGGCTGTTCGTTTACGACATTCAGCACATCTTCGTTGAGGCGGCTCGTTGTTGGGTCAACCTCAGCGAGCAACTCTGCAGCAGTCTTATCGGAACGAACAACCAGGAATTCATGTGGGATACCTCCCAGGTTCGCGAGGTTGAAGGTGGTGACCCCCGACTCGTGCAGGTCGGTTGAGATGTTGATCGCCCACTCTTTCTCCGTGCCAATAATTGCTCCAATCGCCGGGACAGGCGCAGGTGGCGGCGTGCGCTCGACGACGACGCCGTCAGGGCGCTCGGTGATATTCAGGTCGGCGTACATGCCGTTCTTGTAGTGGCCCTCAATGTTGCACATCACGACGTAGTGACCAATAGGAAGGGTGACCGTCAGCTCGGCAGTGGTGCCCGGACCGTACTCTGGCTGCTCATCGACAACATCGAGGTTTGCCTCATCGATTCGATTGGTTGTTGCATCAACGGTGGCAAGGAGTTCCTTCGCCGTCTTATCGGTAGCAACGACAAGGAACTCGTGCGGGATCGTGCCGCGATTGGCGAGGTCAAAGGTGACATCACCAGCGATATGTCGATCGGCCGAGACAACGATCTTCCACTCGGACTCCTTGGCGGCAACCGCGCCACTAGTAGGAGTCTGGTGCCAGATCACGAGGCCGAGTCCCAGTACGCAGAGGATCGCCATCGTGATGAGCGCGCCGCGTCCGGGCTGGAGGCCCGCCTCGGCGAGCAGCCCCTGTGCAGGCTTCGTCCGCCGCGCCCGAACTGTGCGTCGTGCCATCTGGTTGCCTCCTTACGTCGCGTCCCTGCCAACGCAGGGTGCCCGTAGTATGGGGGGGTTCAAAAGGTTTTGGTGTGGATTGTTGCAAATGCCAATTTTTCGCAACATCCTGCCCGAAGGGCAACGGAGGGGTGGGGATCGGGTATGCTCCCGAAGCGCAGTTCCTGCGCCGATAGGGGGGGCAACACCAGAACTATGCGACGACTAGCGACGCTTGGGCTCCTTGCCATCGTGGCCCTCGTGGCGGGTGCCTGCCAGGCGGTCAGCCTTCGCAGCCCGGCCACCGATCAGGCCATCCTGATCAGCGACCTCTACAACCTCGTCTTCGCAGTCGCTGCCGTTGTCTTCTTCCTCGTTGAAGGGCTTATCGTCTGGTCGGTGATCCGCTACCGCCGCAAGTCGACCGACCGTGGACTTCCGGCACAAACGCACGGCAACCTCGTCCTCGAAATTGTTTGGACCGCCGTGCCGATGGTCACCGTGATCGCAATCTTCCTCGCCTCGTGGAATGTCTTAAACGTTGTCGATGCGCGCGACGAGTCGGTGGCGCAGGTCAAGGTTGAAGTCGTTGGCTACCAGTGGGCGTGGAAGTTTGGCTACCCCGATGCTGGTATCGAGATCTACGGCACTGCCGAGCAAAACCCACAACTTGTGGTGCCGATCAATAAGGTGGTGCAGGTCAGCGTCTCATCGCAAGACGTAAACCACGGCTTCTATATTCCTGAGTTCCTCTTCCAGCGCGATGCCGTTCCAGGTCGCGTGAACGTCTTCCAGTTCACTCCGAACAAGCTCGGCGTGTTCAACGGCCAGTGCTCCGCGTTCTGCGGCTTGATGCACCATGCGATGCGCTTCTCCGTCAAGGTGGTCACCCAGGCCGAGTACGACGCATGGATCGCCGCCGGTGGGCCGTCTGCCAACGCAGCGGGAGTCGCCACGCTCCGCATTACCACGACCCCCGTGGCAGTTGCCACTCCAGCAATCGTGCGGTTTAGCCGCATCACGATGTAGGCAGAGGAGGATCGAACATGGCGACCACAGCACTTCGACCAGCAGCTCGATCCGGGACCGGTATCTATGAGTGGCTGACCACGACCGACCATAAGAAGATAGGCATCCTTTACATGATCTCGTCGTTTGTCTTCTTGGCCATCGGCGGCCTCCTCGCCCTTGGCGTTCGCGCCGAGTTGGCGCAGCCTGGCCTCCAGTTCCTCGACGAGTCGACCTACAACCAGCTGTTCACCATGCACGCAACGATCATGATCTTCTGGGTCATCATTCCCTTCCTCGGCGCGATCGGCAACTACGTCGTACCGCTGCAGTTGGGCGCACCCGACATGGCATTCCCGCGCATCAATGCGCTCAGCTTCTGGCTCATTCCATTTGCCGGCATCATCGTGCTCTCAGGGTTCGTCCTTGGTGGCGCTGCCGACGCAGGATGGACCGCATACCCGCCTGTGAGCAGCATTAAGTACTCGCCGGGACCAGGGATGAACCTCTGGATCATGGGCCTCATCCTCATTGGCACGAGCTCCATCCTTGGCGCCGTGAACTTCCTTGTCACGATCTTCCGCATGCGCGCACCGGGAATGACCCTCTTCCGCATGCCGATTCTCACCTGGACCGTGCTTGTCACCGCAGTGCTTGTCTTGATGGCGACGCCGGTGCTCACGAGCGCCCTGATCATGCTCTTCATTGATCGGAACTTTGGCGGTAGCTTCTTCGATCCTGCCACTGGCGGTTCCGCAATTCTTTGGCAGAACATCTTCTGGTTCTATAGCCACCCTGCCGTGTACATCATGGTGCTGCCGGCGATGGGTGTGATCTCCGAGATTCTGCCTGTCTTTAGTCGCAAGCCACTCTTTGGCTACAAGGCGTTCGTCTTTGCCACCGCAGGGATCGGTGCACTGGGCTTTAGCGTCTGGGCGCACCATATGTTTACGACCGGTGGCGTCTTCCTGCCGTTCTTCTCGATCATGACCTTCTTCATCGCCATTCCAACAGGGGTGAAGATGTTCAACTGGGTTGCAACAATGTGGCGCGGCCAGCTGATCTTCTCAACGCCGATGCTCTTTGCAATCGGATTCCTTTCGATGTTCTTGATCGGCGGTATCAACGGCGTCTTTAGTGCCCCAGTGCCAGTCGACTATGCAATCCACGCAACGTATTGGATCGTTGCGCACATTCACTACGTGCTCTTCGGCGGCTCGTTCCTCGGCATCATGGCCGGCCTCTACTTCTACTTCCCGAAGATGACGGGCAAGATGCTCGACGAGCGTCTCGGCAAGATCCACTTCGTCTTGATGTATGTCGGGCTCAACCTGACCTTCATGCCGATGCACTTGCTCGGACTTTCCGGGATGCCGCGCCGCATTGCCGACTATTCGCCAACGGCTGGCTGGAACGACCTGAACCTGATCGCAACAATTGGTGGCTTTACGATCGGTGCGAGCCTGCTGCCGCTGCTGTGGAATATCTATATCTCGCTCCGCAATGGAAAGGCTGCAGGCGACGATCCGTGGGAGGCGAACACCCTTGAGTGGGCAACCTCATCACCGCCGCCAGCATGGAACTTCGATCGCCTCCCGGCGATCACTTCGGAGCGCCCGCTCTTTGACGCCCGTCACGGACGATCAGGGAAGGATCACGCATGAGCGCGTTGACTCCAGCTGCACACGAAACGAGCCATGCCGCAGGGCGCGGCAAGAAGGGCCTCGGCAACCCCGTCTTGGGGATGCTCCTCTTCATCGTCTCCGAGATCATGTTCTTCGCCGGGCTCTTTGCCGCCTACTTCAACCTGCGCACGTCGACAGGCACGTGGCCACCTGCAGGGAATGGCGCCTTCGAGTTGCACGGAGAGATCCTCTTCCCGGCCGTCATGACCTCGCTCCTCGTGCTCAGCTCCGTCACCTGCCAATTCGCGGTGTGGCGCATTCGCGCGGGCGATCGCAAGGGGATGAACCGTGCCCTCCTCGCAACCGTGATCCTCGGCGTCATCTTCCTTTGCGGCCAGGCGTACGACTACACGCAGCTTGGCTTCGGCATTGCTGATGGCGTCTTCGGTAGCACGTTCTACGTACTGACAGGTTTCCACGGCGCGCACGTGCTCGGCGGCGTATTGATGTTGAGCGTCTGCCTCTATCGCGGTGGGTTGGGCCAGTTCTCCGCCGAACACCACGACATGGTGGAGGCCACCTCGATCTACTGGCACTTCGTTGACGTCGTCTGGATCTTGCTCTTCACGCTGATCTATATCGTTTAGGAGGCTGCTGTGCTTAGCCGCTCGCTTCTGATTGGTTCGGTCTTTGAGGTAGCAGCGGTCGTCTTCTTTATCGCTGCCGACGATCCCTACATGTCATTCCTGCTCGCGCTCACCGGACTTTCAATGGCGATCATGACCTACCTCTTGCTGAACGCGCAGGAGACCGCCGACTCCGGTCATGCCTCTCTGCCAACGTGGACTCCAGCATTTGCGAAGGCGAAGAAGCCAACCATCCACCCTCACGGCATTCATCTTCCACCGCCCTCACTCCTGCCATTTGCTGTATGCGCCGGCACCGCGGTGATGCTCTTCGGGCTCGCAATGAACCTTTCGTTCTTCACACTTGGCATCCTCTTCCTTGGCGTCGCCCTCGTTGGCTGGCTTGTCGACTCACGCCGTGAGTGGCGTGCAGTAGTCGCGGCACGCGGTGGCGCCATTGAGAACCCAGTGCCACTGAAGCCGTCACGCCTCTTACTCGACGTGATGCTGATCGCCTTCTTTAGCTTGGTTTTGAGCCAGTCGGGGATTCTTTCACCTGCTGAGGCGGCTCAACCCAGCACGCCCCCTGTTGATCCGGCTGTGCCAAAGCTGACGGTGAGCGGGATTAAGTTTGACGTCGCCTCTCTCACGGTGAAGGGCGGCGAAGCGCTGACGCTTGAGTTCTCCAACAAGGATGCAGGGATCCCGCACAACGTCGCCATCCGCGAGGCCGGTTCAACCGGTACCCCGATCTTTAGTGGCGAGAAGGTAACTGGTGTCGGCAGCATTGAGTATGCAGTGCCTGCGCTTACGTCAGGTACCGCCTACACCTTCTACTGCGAACTGCACGCGAACATGAAGGGGACGATCAACGTCCTCCCCTGACGCGGCACGGCGGGCCTGGCTCGACGAGCAGTACTCACCCAGCAGGCGTGCCCGCGATGTCGGTGCGAGTCTTGCCCTAGGACGCGACCGCACCGATCTTGCGCGGGCGTCACACCCTTCACCCGCGCAGCACGGCCGCATTGCGTATGGCGCACGCGAGGCGCAGCAGCTTGAGTGGTTCGCACCTCAGACTCGGGATGCTCATGATCAGGGCCGCCCGATGTTCGCCATGCTGCACGGCGGCTGGTGGCAAGAGGGCTCAATCGACGATGCGGGTCGCTACGCGCAGATCGTCACGGAAGCGGGCGGCATCCATCTCTCTATCGGCTATACACTCACCCCCCACGTGACACTCGGCGAAATTCTTGACGAGGTTGCAACAGCGATCGACGCGATCGCAACGCATGCAGAGCAGTTCGGCGGCGATCCGTCGCGGATCGTCCTTGGCGGTCATTCTGCAGGCGCGCACCTTGCCGCGATGCTCGTTACCGCTGGAGCCGGTCGCGTACGCGACGACGTGCGCGCGCGCATTGCAGGGCTCATGCTCATCAGCGGCGCCTATGACCTTGCACCTATCGCGGAGAGCTATGTCAACGATGCAGTGCGGATGAGCGAGCAGGATGCGCTGCGACTCTCGCCAGCACTGCTCGAGCCGCTTCGCGATATTCCAGTGCACGTTGCAGTTGGCGCACGAGAGCCAGAAGAGTTTCACCGCAACGCTGCACTCCTGACCGAACGCTGGTCGCCGTACCTGGACGATCTGGTCAGTGA
>CAIPEX010000007.1 GCA_903864185.1 uncultured Chloroflexota bacterium
CTGGATCCGCATCTTCCCCGACAAGCCGATCACGAAGAAGCCTGCAGAGACACGCATGGGTTCCGGTAAGGGCGCGCCAGACCAGTGGGTCGCCGTCGTGAAGCCAGGACGCATCTTGTTCGAAGTTGCCGGCATCACCCGCGCCGAGGCGACGGAGGCATTCCGCCTCGCCTCGATGAAGCTGCCGGTGAGCACGGTCACGCTTGAGCGCGATGCCGCACTTGGCGATGTCGTCTTCGGCAAGAAGTTCCTCCAGAAGGTTGCACTCGGCCTCCCGCTTGAGGAAGAGGCTCCAGTGCCCGCAGCAACTGATGCTCCGAAGGAGCCAGAGCTTGTTAAGCCAGTGAAGCCAGCCAAGGAAGAGGAGGCGTGATCATGGACATCGCCGCCGTTCGAAATATGACCGATGCAGAGCTGGTGCAGGCGATCGCCGATGCAAAGCGCGACCTCTGGCAGGCTCGATTCGAGCTCTCAACACGCCAGCTCAAGGACACGAGCACGATCAATAAGACACGCAAGAGCATCGCTCGCCTCATGTTGGTGCTTGCTGAGCGCCAGGCAAGCCAGAAAGCGCAGGGGGTCTAGGCCATGACAGAGATGACAGTCGGCAAGCGAAAGACCCAGACGGGTCGCGTGACAAGCGTCGCAGGGGCGAAGACCATCGTGATCGCTGTTGAGCGCCTTCAGCGCCATGCCGTCTACAAGCGCGTCATTCGCCGCACGGCAAAGTTCATGGCGCATGACGAGGCAAGCGTCGCCAAGGTTGGCGACCTTGTGACAGTTGAAGAGTCCCGCCCACTTTCGGCGCGCAAGCGCTGGCGCCTCTTGAACGTTGTCGAGCGCGCGAAGGAAGGGGGCTCACTGTGATTCAGACTGGTACGCGACTTCGTGTTGCCGATAACTCCGGCGCAAAGGTTGTGGAGTGCTTCCGTATCCTCGGACGCTCCCGTGCAACGACCGCCGGCGTCGGCGACATCATC
This sequence comes from uncultured Chloroflexota bacterium, assembly GCA_903864185.1. Classification (GTDB taxonomy): domain Bacteria; phylum Chloroflexota; class Limnocylindria; order Limnocylindrales; family Limnocylindraceae; genus Limnocylindrus. The sequence continues at coordinate 981 of CAIPEX010000007.1, forward strand.
GTTGCAGCCGTGAAGCAGGCTACGCCGAATGCTGGCGTGAAGAAGGGTGACGTCGTGAAGGCGGTCGTCGTGCGCACCGTGAAAGAGATTGCACGTGCCGACGGGAGCTTCATTCGATTCGATGAGAATGCTGCCGTGCTGATTGCTGCAGACGGGAATCCACGCGGCACCCGTATCTTTGGGCCAGTTGCACGCGAACTCCGCGACCGCGATTACATGAAGATCATCTCGCTCGCGCCGGAGGTGCTGTAATGCGTTCGACCTACGTGAACACGACAGAGATTCGCGCTGGCGATACCGTCGCCGTGCTCGCTGGCAAGGATGCCGGTAAGCGTGGCGTGGTGAAGGGGCTCGTCGCTCCTGGCCGCGTCCTCGTTGAGGGTGTGAACAAGGCGAAGAAGCACCAGAAGCCACGCCAGAAGATGAGCTCAGGCTCACAGACGCCAACGATCGAGCCGGGCGGAATCATCGAGATGGAGATGCCACTCGCGATCTCCAATGTTGCTGTCGTCTGCTCAAAGTGTGACCGCCCAGTCCGCATCAAGGCATCGCGCACCAGCGACGGCAAGAAGCAGCGCCTCTGCGGGCGGTGCAAGGGCGTCCTGACTGCGACGAAGAGCAAGGAGGTGGCCAAGTGAGCAGCGCATTGAAGCAGCGCTACGTCGCTGAGGTCATCCCCGCCTTGAAGAGCGAGTTCAAGTACGGCAACTCGATGCAGGTGCCACGCCTCGAGAAGATCGTCGTGAATATCGGTCTCGGCGAGGCACTGACGAACGCCAAGGCAGTTGATGCTGCCGTAGGGGACCTCGCGCTCATCACCGGCCAGCGCGCCATTGTCACCAAGGCGAAGAAGTCCATCGCGACCTTCAAGGTTCGCGAGGGGAATCCGGTTGGCGCAAAGGTCACGCTGCGCGGCGAGCGTATGTGGGACTTCCTTGAGCGCCTCACTCGAGTTGCCCTGCCGCGCATCCGCGACTTCCGCGGAGTCTCAGGCAAGTCATTTGATGGTCGCGGCAACTACACCCTCGGGCTCAAGGAGCAGCTCTCCTTCCCAGAGGTGGAGTTTGACAAGATCGATCGCCTCCGCGGGCTTGAAGTAACGATCGTAACGACGGCGAAGAGCGACGAGGAGTCAAAGCGGCTCCTAGCACTGCTCGGCATGCCGTTCGCGAACTAAGGAGAAGCATGGCAAAGAAGACTTTGATCCTGAAATCGGCAGCAACGCCGAAGTTCTCAACGAGGAAGTATCATCGCTGCTCATTGTGCGGTCGCCCTCGAGCGTTTATTCGACGCTTTGGTCTCTGCCGCATCTGTTTCCGAGAGCGGGCCCTGGTCGGCATGATCCCGGGCGTAACGAAGTCGAGTTGGTGAGGCTATGAACGTCACAGATCCAATTGCAGATATGCTCACGCGGATTCGAAACGCCTCGCGCGCACGGCACGCTGAGGTGCTCGTCCCTGCCTCAAAGTTGAAGTCTGAGATGGCACGCATCCTCGTATCTGAGGGGTTCGTTGCTGCCGTCGAGGAGACAAAGAGCGTCCCAGAGAATTTCCTCAAGATCACCCTCAAGTATGTTGATGGCAAGATGCCAGTCGTTACTGGGATCAAGCGCATTAGCAAGCCAGGGCTCAGGGTCTATGCTGGAAAGACGGAGATCCCGCGTGTACTCGGCGGTCTCGGTATCGTTATCCTCAGTACATCAAAGGGGATCATGACCGGCGCTGAGGCCCATAAGGCACAGCTCGGTGGCGAGATCCTCGCCTACGTGTGGTAAGGGAGGCCTGATGTCGCGTATTGGACGTAAGCCGATCGCCATCCCAGCAGGGGTGAAGGTTGCCGTCGACGGTCGCGCCGTGAGCGTGACCGGTCCGAAGGGGAGCCTGATGCGTGATATTCCTGCGCCGATCAGCGTCGTCGTTGATGGCGAGCAGGTGACGGTGACGCGCCCGAGCGACTCCAAGACGAACCGATCACTGCACGGCCTCTGCCGCACCCTTGTCGCCAATATGGTTGAAGGCGTCTCTGTTGGGTTCCGTAAGGACCTTGAGATCAACGGCGTTGGTTACCGTGCTGCCAAGGCGGGGAACAAGCTCACCCTTGCGCTCGGCTACAGCCACCCGATCGAAATCATTCCGCCCGAGGGGATCTCGTTCGAGGTTCCAGAGCAGACAAAGATCTCCGTTATTGGCCACAACAAGGAGCTCGTCGGCCAGATTGCTGCGGAGATTCGATCGCTCCGCAAGCCAGAGCCGTACAAGGGCAAGGGGATCAAGTACACCAACGAAGTCATTCGCCGCAAGGCTGGTAAGGCCGGCAAGGTTGGTGCCAAGTGAGCCGCGCAATGACACGCGTCGCGTCGCGTAAGCGTCGACATACCTCAATTCGACTCACTGTCGAGGGGGATGCGACGCGCCCTCGCCTCGCAGTCTTCCGCAGCCTGAACCACATCTACGCGCAAGTGATTGACGATTCGCGTGGCGTCACGCTTGCTGCTGCATCTACCTTGGACGCGGCGCTCAAGGGCGCGGCCAAGCGAACAAAGGTCGAAGAGGCTGCCGCTGTCGGCTCTGCGATCGCCGAGCGTGCGAAGGCCGCCGGAGTTGCCAAGGTTGTCTTCGATCGCGCTGGTTTCAAGTATCACGGGCGCCTTAAGGCGCTCGCCGACGCTGCCCGGGCTGCCGGGCTTGAGTTCTAGGAGGGCACTGAGATGATCAAGATTGACGCGTCGAAGCTGACCCTCACGGAGAAGGTCGTGCAGATCAACCGCGTGGCGAAGGTCGTCAAGGGCGGACGCCGCTTCACCTTCTCAGCGCTCGTTGTCGTTGGCGATGGCCAGGGCCACGTTGGTGTTGGCGTCGGTAAGGCAGGCGAGGTTCCTGAATCGATTCGCAAGGGAACTGAAGACGCCAAGAAGCACCTGATCAAGGTCCCATTCCTTGGCACAACCATCCCGCATGAAGTTTCGAGTGAGCACTCGGCAAGCCGAGTCATGCTCAAGCCTGCGTCGCAGGGAACTGGCGTTATCGCTGGTGGCTCGATTCGTGCAATTGTCACCGCTGCGGGGATTCACGACATCCTTTCGAAGGTGTACGGCTCGACCAATCCGGTGAACGCAACTCGCGCTGCGATCGCAGCGCTGAGCCAGCTGCGCACCGCTGAGCAGATCTCTGCTGCACGCGGAAAGCGCGTACGCATTCGCGTCGGTGGCCAGGAGAATACGGGTGGCAACCATGGCTGAGAAGGTGCTGAAGGTTACGCAGATTCGCAGTGAGCTCGGTCACGTCGCACGCAACCGCGGCACGATCCGCGCGCTCGGCCTTGACCGCATCGGCCACAGCAATGTGCTGCCAGACAATCCGGCCGTGCGCGGGATGGTGCGACAGGTGAACTTCCTCGTAACCGTTGAAGAGCTCACAGGCGCAGCTGCAGTAGAGGGCTCGAAAGAGATCGCTGCAAAGGCGGCAAAGAAGGCTCCACGAGTCAAGAAGGTCGCGCGGGCAAAGGGCTCGAGCCGGCCGAAGAAGGTGAAGGTGGCAAAGTGAAGCTCCACGACTTGAAGCCAGCTCCTGGCTCGACAAAGAAGCGCATCCGTGCAGGTCGCGGTATTGCTGCTGGTCGCGGTAAGACTGCCGGCTACGGAACTAAGGGTCAGACCTCGCGTAGCGGTGGCAGCATCCCTGCCTGGTTCGAAGGCGGTCAGACACCAATCCATATTCGTATCCCGAAGCTTCGCGGCTTCACGAATATCTCCCGCGTGGAGGTTGCCGTCGTGAATATTGGAAGCATCCAGGAGTGGATCGATGCTGGCCGCCTGAATGGCGCCGCGCCACTCACCGTCAATGCTGACGTCCTCACCGCAGCAGGCTTGTTGAAGACACGCGGCAAGCCGCTCAAGGTGCTTGGATCTGGCCAGTTGACCGCAAAGGTGTTCGTGATGGCCGACTCCTACACAGCAAGCGCGAAGTCGAAGATTGAAGCGGCTGGTGGCACGGCCCAGGTCTATGAGACACCCGTGGTGCCAACGACGCCCGTGAAGGGTTCGCCCGCAACGCCAGGGAAGCGCGCGCCACGAAGCAAGCCAGCGGCGAAGGCTGAGGCGCAGGAGTCCTAAGCCTGTAGGCTTAACGAGCGAACTACCGAGCAGAGAGCGGAGGAGCAACGGTGATCGAGACCCTTCTGAATGCGGTACGAGCGCCAGAGATTCGGCGCAAGCTCCTTTTCGTTGCCGCGATGCTTATCTTCTTCCGCCTCTTGAGCCACGTCCCGGTGCCTGGCGCCGACCCAGCACAGCTCGCCTCATTCTTCAAGGACAATGCGCTCTTCGGTCTCCTCGACCTCTTCTCAGGCGGTGGGCTCGCTCGCTTTAGCGTTGTCGGCCTCGGCCTTAACCCGTACATCAACGCCTCGATCATCATGCAGCTCATGAGCGGCGTGATTCCACGCCTGATCGAGTTGAGCCGTGAAGGGGAGTACGGTCGCAACAAGATCAACCAGTACACCCGCTACCTCACCGTCCCGCTCGCAGCACTGCAGAGCTACGCCTTCTTGGCACTGCTCAACAGCCAGAACGTACTGAAGACGCGGTTCGATCTTGCAAACCCCGAGACACTGGTGCAGATCGTCATTCTCACGACTGGGTCACTGCTCCTCATGTGGATCGGCGAACTGGTCACGGAGCGGGGGATTGGCAATGGGATCAGCTTCATCATCTTCGCCGGCATCATCGGCCGTGTGCCTGGTGCCATTCAGCAGTTCTTTGACGCACCAGACCTCGCCGTCCTCCTCGCCTTCGCCGTTGTTGGTGCGGCTGCCGTCGCAGCGATCATCTACATCACCGAGGGGCAGCGCCGAGTTCCCGTGGAGTATGCAAGCCGAGTCCGCGGCAATCGTGTCTATCAGGGCGGCAGAACCTTCCTGCCCCTGAAGGTGAACCAGGCTGGCGTTATTCCGATCATCTTCTCAATGAGCATCCTCTTGTTCCCGGCGCAGATTGCTGGGTATTTCACTGCATCCGAAGTGACCTGGGTCGCAGCGGGCTCACAGTGGATCGTCGATACCCTCGGCCCTCAAAACCGTATCGTCTACCTCCCGCTCTACTTCTTGCTCACCGTTGCCTTCACCTATTTCTATACGGCGTTTACCTTCAAGGCAGATGAGACCGCAGACCAGCTGCGAAAGAACGGCGGCTACGTCCCCGGCATTCGACCAGGCAAGCCGACCGAGGAGTATCTCGGAAAGATCGTGACGCGTATCACCCTGCTCGGCTCACTCTTCCTTGGCCTTGTCGCAGTCTCGCCGTACGCACTCGGTGCGCTCTTCGGCGACCTCGGCGGCCTCGGCGTGAGCCTTGGTGGAACGGGACTCTTGATCGCCGTCTCGGTTGTTGTTGAAACGATGAAGCAGCTTGAAGCGCAGATGCTCATGCGCAACTACGAGGGATTTATCAAGTGATTCTCATCCTTCTCGGCGCCCCAGGCGCAGGGAAGGGGACACAGGCGGAGGCACTCGCCACCGCCACTGGCGCAGCGCACATTGCGACGGGTGACCTCTTCCGTGCAGAAATTGCCGCAGGTAGCGCACTCGGGCTTGAGGCCAAGTCGTTTATCGATGCAGGCAAGCTCGTGCCCGACGCTGTGACAATCGGCATGATCTCGTCGCGCTTGGCAGAGCCGGATGCGCGCAATCGAGTGATCCTTGATGGGTTTCCGCGCAATGTTGAACAGGCAGAGGCACTCGACGCCGCCCTTGCGCACTCTGCGCGCACCGCAACGGCAATCCTCCTTGAAGTCGACCGCGACGCGCTCGTGGCACGCATCAGCGGTCGCCGAATCTGCAGCGGATGCAGCCGCTCGTACCACCTGACAAAGAATCCACCGAAGCACGAAGGCACCTGCGACGCGTGCGGTGGCGCGCTGACGATGCGGAGTGACGACGCCCCCGAGACAGTCGCAGCCCGGATGACCAATCAACTCGCAGCACTCGATGACGTGATCGCGTTCTACCGTGCGAGCAGCCGCCTGCAGGTGGTTGACGGAGAGGGTGAGATTGGCGAGGTTGGTGTACGTCTTGCACGCGCAGCGGCGGCGGTCGGACTGCACGAATGAGCACAATCACACGGAAGAGTCCAGACGAGATCGAGGCCATAGCGCGTGCCGGAAGGGTCGTCGCTGAGGTCCTGGAGCTGGTTCGCGAGCTCGCGCGCCCAGGGGCGAGCACAGCAGAACTCGACGCCAAGGCCGAGGCACATATCAAGGCTGCGGGGGCGACCTCGAATTTCAAGGGGTATCACGGCTTCCCTGGTGTTGTCTGCCTCTCGCTTGACCATGAGGTGGTGCACGGGATTCCTGGCGACCGCGAAATCCGAGACGGGATGCTCGTCTCCGTGGACGCCGGCGCGATCTGGGATGGCTGGCATGCGGATGCTGCGCGCAGCTTCTACGTCGGGAGCGCGCCAGAGCCAGTTGCCCGACTCATTGCGGTCACCGCCGCGGCACTCGATGCGGGGATCGCCGCTGCTCGTCCTGGCGCAACGATCGAGGAGGTCTCCGGGGCTATTGAGGACGTCGCCAGCGCAGCGGGCTTCGGGATTGTGCGCCCCTTTGTCGGGCATGGCATTGGGCGTGCCATGCACGAGTCCCCGCAGGTTCCCAACTATCGGACCGGCCGCAAGAGCCTCACCCTCGCGCCAGGACATTGCCTCGCAATCGAGCCCATGCTGACGATGGGGAGCCCAGAGGTGCGGGTGGAGGACGATGAGTGGACAGTTGTAACAATTGATGGCTCCCTGGCGGCACATTTTGAGGATTCCATCGCCGTTGGAGAGGGTGCACCGCGGCTCCTGACGCGAGCGTGAACGGGTGGCTTTGCGGCTCCCGCCCCCCTCTGCTATTCTCTCCCTTCGCGCCATCGCGGTTTCCGCGAGTCGTTATCTCGGCACGCCGAGGTCTATAAGAGTCTGATCGGGGGGTTGTTGGCGAAGAAAGATTCGATCGAGGTCGAGGGGACTGTTGTAGAGCCGCTGCCGAACACATCGTTCGTCATCGAACTTGAAAACGGTCACCGGATCCGCGCCTACATCAGTGGAAAGCTTCGGACGAATTTCATCCGAATCCTTCCTGGTGACAAGGTGAAGGTCGAACTCTCGCCATACGATCTGACCCAGGGTCGGATCACATACCGGCTGAAGTAGGAGAGCTTGTGAAGGTTTCGGCATCTGTAAAGGTTCGTTGCGACAAGTGCCTCGTGATTAAGCGGCACGGCCGCGTCATGGTCATTTGCGAGAACCCAAAGCACAAGCAGCGGCAGGGATAGACGATGGCTCGTATTGCAGGCGTTGATATTCCCCGCGAGAAGCGCGTTGAAATTGCGCTGACCTACATCTTCGGCGTTGGCCTCACTTCGAGCCAGAAGATCCTCAAGCAGGCATCCATCAGCCCAGATACGCGCGTGCGCGACCTAACCGAGGATCAGATCAACCGACTCCGCGAGCTCGTTGATAAGGATCGCAAGGTTGAGGGTGACCTTCGCCGTGAGATCGCAATGAACATCAAGCGACTGATTGAGGTTGGAACCTACCGTGGCAGTCGCCACCGAAAGAACCTCCCATCACGCGGCCAGCGAACGAAGACCAATGCACGCGCACGCCGCGGGGCACGAAAGACCGTCGCCGGCAAGAAGATCGAGAAGAAGTAGGAGCACATGGCAGAACAAACAAAGCGCCCAACGAAGAACCGACGCCGCGAGCGTAAGAACGTGCCCGTCGGGCACGCGCACATCGCCGCGTCGTTCAACAACACCCTGATCTCGATCACCGACACAACTGGCGCCGTGCTCTCATGGGGCTCAGGCGGCGTCGCCGGGTTCAAGGGATCGCGCAAGAGCACGCCGTACGCAGCATCACTCGGCGCAGAGGCCGCAGCCCGCAAGGCAATGGAGCACGGCCTTCGTTCTGTTGAGGTCTTTGTCAAGGGTCCAGGCGCAGGTCGCGAGCAGGCGATCCGTGGCCTGCAGACCGCCGGGCTCGACATCACCGCCATCACCGATGTGACGCCGCTGCCACACAATGGCTGCCGTCCACCGAAGAAGCGCCGGACATAGGAGGGCACCATGGGTCGTGATACTGGTCCTACCTGTCGTCTCTGCCGCCGCGAGGGGGCGAAGCTCTTCCTTAAGGGCGCGCGGTGCTATACGAAGAAGTGCTCGTTTGAGCGACGACCAACGCCACCAGGAATGCATGCAGTGCGCCGCCGCAAGGTTGGCGACTACGGCCTTCAGCTTCGCGAGAAGCAGAAGATGCGCCGTGTCTATCGCATTGGCGAGGCACAATTCCGCCGCCTCTTCGAAGAGGCCGAGCGTGGGACAGACGTCACCGGCGAGCACCTCCTGCGCCTGCTCGAGTTGCGCTTCGACAACGTGGTCTACCGGCTCGGCTTCGCCGCCTCGCGCGACCAGGCACGCCAGTTCATCACACATGGACACTTCGCCATCAACGGCGCAGCCGTCAACATCCCGTCCTACGGTCTCAAGCCTGGCGATGTGATCTCTGTGCGCGATGGGCGCGCTGAGCTCACGCCGTTCAAGGAGGCCGGCGAGGCGCTTAAGGCGGCAAACATCCCAGAATGGCTACGGGCAGACGCGGTAAAGGTGCAGGGCCACATTGTGGCTGCGCCGCGCCGAGATCAGATGCCTGGTGATTTCAACGAGCAACTCGTCGTCGAGTATTACTCGCGGTAAGAGAGGAGAACAGCATGGACGCACTCACGACTCGCATCGCTCCGCTCGAGGAGCTCGGTTCATATGGGAAGTACGAGGCAGGACCCTTCGCACCTGGATATGGCGTAACGCTCGGCAACGCCCTGCGACGCGTACTCCTGGGCTCGCTTGAGGGCGCAGCGGTCACCGCAGTGCAGATCACGGGTGTCCAGCAGGAGTTCTCTGCACTCCCCGGGTCACGCGAAGATGTCGTGCAGATCCTCCTCAACGTCAAGAAGATCCGACTCCGCAGCTTTGCAACCGGCCGCGTTGAGCTCACCCTCAACAAGAAGGGTGCAGGCCCTGTCACCGCAGGCGACATCACGCCGAACGGGCAGGTTGAGATCGTCAACCCAGAGCAGGTGCTCCTCACCCTTGACTCCGATAAGGCATCCATCGAGATGTTCCTTGTCGTTGAGAAGGGCGTCGGCTACGTCTCCTCAGACCGGCTTGAGGCCGACCCTGAGGGCGAGGTTCGCCCGCGTGGCGTTATGGCCGTCGATGCGATCTTCACGCCCGTGCGCAAGGTGAACTTCACGGTCGAGAACACACGTGTCGGACAGGACGTAGATCGCGAGAAGTTGATCCTCGAAGTAGAGACGGACGGAACGATCACGCCAGAGGCTGCCGTTCGGCAGGCCGCGGCGATCCTCGTTGGTCAGTTCTCTGCCTTCTCAGGCCTTGGCGAGGTCCCTGCAGCCGCTCCGGCCGCAGCAGCGGGTGGCAACCTGCTCGATATGAGCATCGAAGATCTCGACCTGCCAATGCGCGCCTACAACGCGCTGAAGCGAGCCGGCATCCTCAAGGTTGGCCAGCTCCTCTTGATGATGCACAAGGACGAGATCGAGCTGCTCAAGCTTCGAAACTTTGGACAGAAGAGCCTCACCGAGGTTCGTGCCAAGCTCGTTGAGCGCGGCTTCGATGTTCCAGAGAGCACGATCTCCCCTGATGCGATCTTTGAAGACGAAGACGATGAAGATGGCGATGATGACCTCAGCGCCGGAGAGAAGGCGTAATGACCTCGCACGCGATCGGCGGACGAAAGCTTTCACGAAAGCAAGGGCCACGCCTTGCTCTCTATAAGAACATGATCGTTTCTGTCCTCCGCTACGAGCGCGTGCAGACAACCGAGGCGAAGGCGAAAGAGATTCGCCCGCAGGTTGAGCGCATCATCACCCTGGCAAAGAAGGGCGACCTTGCAGCGCGCCGCGCCGTGATCGCCGCCCTCCCAGACGAGCCACTCGTGGTTGAGAAGCTCTTTGATGAGATCGTTCCAAAATATGCGTCGCGCACCTCTGGCTACTGCCGTATCACGAAGATCGGCGTTCGACAGGGAGACTCAGCGCCGATGGTTCAACTCGAGCTGGTCTAGGAGGAATCATGAATACAAAAACCTGGACGCCACGAGCTGCTGAGATCACCCGTGACTGGTACGTGATTGATGCTGAGGGCCAGACACTCGGCCGTCTCGCAACAAAGATCTCGTCGCTCTTGCTGGGCAAGGCGAAGCCGACCTTTACAGACCACCTCGACTCCGGCGACTTTGTGGTGGTCGTCAACGCGGCGAAGATCATCGTGACCAGTGACCGACTCTTGACGAAGAAGTATCACTCGCACTCTGGCCACCCAGGTGGCTATAAGGCCGAGACGTTGGGCGACCTCAACGCGCGCAAGCCAACTGAGGCAATCCGTCGCGCCGTGAAGGGGATGCTGCCGAAGACGAAGCTTGCAGCCGCGCAGATCCGCAAGCTGAAGGTCTACGCTGGACCAGAACACCCACACGCACCACAGCAGCCGAAGGTAATCGCATGAGCCCGAAGGAGAAGAGCGTGACTGCAGCCCTGCCGTACTACCAAGGGACTGGACGACGTAAGACTTCGGTTGCGCGCGTTCGCCTCGTTGCAGGCGAGGGCCAGATCGTCATTAACGGCCGGACCTATCAGGAGCACTTCGGTGGCGCGATCCCGCAGGCCGAAGTCTTTGCTCCATACAAGGTGACCGGGACCGAGGGTCGCTTTAACGCGATGGTGAAGGTGCAGGGTGGTGGCATCTCTGGTCAAGCCGGAGCAATTCGCCATGGAATTTCGCGCGCCCTACTCTCTGCAGACCCAGAGGCATATCGACTCCCACTCCGCCAGGCTGGCTTCCTCACGCGCGACCCGCGCGCCAAGGAGCGCAAGAAGTACGGCCTCGTTCGTGCCCGCAAGGCGAAGCAGTTCACGAAGCGCTGACCAGGCGCCGTCAACCGCGATGACCGCGGCTCGCTTCGGCACCGACGGGATCCGCGGAGTAGTTGGCTCTTCACTCACCGAGGCCGATGCGGCGAATCTTGGTCGCGCACTCGCGCAACGTTTTCCAGACGCACACGTCCTCGTCGGACGTGACACGCGCCCGAGTGGTCCTGCGCTGAGCGCAGCGCTCGTTCGCGCGCTTCGTAGTGGTGGCGCATCCGTCATTGATCTCGGCGTGCTCCCTACACCTGGGCTCGCGTTTCTTGTCTCGCGGGAGCCGAACATCACCCTCGGCGTTGTGGTGACTGCATCGCACAACCCAGTCGAATACAACGGGCTGAAGGTGATCTCGCGCGATGGACGCAAGATTGCAGACGCGATTGAGCGCGAGATTGAGGTGCTCATGGAGTCGAGCAATGCAGCGGCAAGCGAGAGCGCGGCGGCAGATGCTCCAGCTGATCACGACGCACGCGCTGCGCTACTGCGGGGACACTACGTTGAACACTTGCGTGAAGTTGCCGAGAGGGAGGTCCCAGGCTCAGGCGCTGCACCCCTCACGATCCTTGTGGATGCTGCACACGGCGCTGGCTCTTCTTATGTACTAGATGCACTTGCAGCCACCGGCGCGATTGTCACGCCACTGAGCACGAGCGTTGGCGTGATTAATGATGCTGTCGGCGCAACAAGCCCTGGCGCCCTTGCAGCTGCCGTACGTGAACGAGGCGCTGACGCTGGGATTGCGCTCGATGGAGATGCCGACCGTTGTGTCGCAGTTGATGAGCGCGGCCAGCCAGTCGACGGTGACGTCTTGATTGCCCTGCTTGCACTCGACCGCCACGAGCGGAGGCTTGCCGGTGCAGATCGTGTCGTGGCGACTGTGCTCACGAATACAGCGATTGAGCGCCGCCTCACCGCTGCGGGGATCGCGCTTGAACGAACGCAGGTCGGCGATCGACATGTCGCAGAGGAGCTTCGCCGCTCCGGTGCAGGCTTCGGCGGTGAGAAGAGCGGGCACCTCCTCTTCCCCGAGCACTCGCCAACCGGAGACGGAATCATCAGCGCGATCCATCTCGTTGGACTCCTTGTGCGCTCACAGCAGCCGCTCTCAGTCCTTGTGCAGGCGTTGCCACTCGATCCGCAGGTGCAGTCGTCTGTGGCTGTTGGGCAGAGCGGGGCCCAGGGCATCCTGGAAAATCCCGCATTCATCGCACTCGTGCAGGAGCAGGCACTGCTCCTGTCGGCAGTGGGCGGACGCCTCGTGGTGCGCGCATCAGGAACCGAGCCACTCCTGCGGATTATGGGTGAGGCGCCTGACGCCGCGATCGTGCAGCAGGTGGTGGATCGCGTGGCGGCCCTCGCCTCCCGCCTCGTGCACGAGGGGTAGACTACCTGCATGTGCGGAATTGTCGGCTACGTCGGACCTCGCGATGTGCGGAGCCTTCTCATCGGCGGCCTGCGTCTCCTTGAGTACCGCGGCTACGACTCTGCCGGAATCGCCCTCGCGTGTGCAACCGAGTTGCGCCACACTAAACGCGCAGGACGCCTTGCCAACCTCGAGACGGCACTCGCAGCCGTACCTGCAAGCGAGACTCCAGAAGCCGCTGGCATGGCGCATACCCGCTGGGCGACCCATGGTGCGCCAACCGACACGAATGCCCACCCGCATTTTGACGAGGCAGGCGCCATCGCCGTGATCCACAACGGGATCATCGAGAACCACGCCGAACTTCGAATCGCCCTGGAGGCTCGCGGCCATCGCTTTAACACCGAGGTAGACACCGAGGTGATCGCCCATCTCATTGAAGAGTCGTACCAGGGCGACCTGCGTGAGGCGTTCGAAAAAAGCGTCGGACAGCTCAAAGGGCAGTGGGCGCTGCTTGCCATGCACCGTGACGAGCCAGGCCGAATCGTTGCTGCGCGACGCGAGGCGCCTCTTGCCGTTGGGCTCGGGAAGGGCGAGCAGTTCATCGCCTCCGATCCGGTTGCCATCCTTGAGTACACGAATCAGATCGTATTCCTCCGCGACGGCGACCTTGTCGATGTCAAGGTGGACGGCATCACGTTTTACGATGCGTCTGGCGCGGTCTTCTCGCCTCGACCGGAGACCCTCACCTGGAGTCCGGAGACGGCCCAGAAAGACGGATACGCGCACTTCTTCCGCAAAGAGATCGACGAGCAGCCTCGCACCCTGAAGGCCGCACTCGCCGGTCGCGTGAGCGGTACGACCATTCGTCTTCCGGAACTCGATACGGCTGGCATCGATGTTGCTAACTTGCGGACAGTTGAGTTCATTGCGTGCGGCTCGGCATACTACGCTACGCTCGCGGCTGCAGCACTTGCAGAGAGCCTACTTGGCATCCCAGTGCGTTGCACCGTGGCAAGCGAGTTCCGTTATGCTCCGCCGCGACTCGATGCGAGGACGCTTGTTATCGCGATCTCTCAATCTGGTGAGACGGCCGACACGCTTGGCGCAGTTCGCGCGGCACGGGCCGCAGGCGCGATTGTCCTCGGCATTGTTAATGCAGCCGGTTCGACACTGACGCGTGAAGCAACCGTCAGTGTGATGTTGCAGGCAGGGCCAGAGATCTCCGTTGCGGCAACAAAGAGCTACACCTCGCAGGCGCTGGTTGCAGAAGTTGTTGCGCTCGACCTCGCGCGCCTGGCCGGCAGACTCGATCCCACGACCGAGGCTGAGTGGGCACGTGATCTTGCAAACGTTCCTGAACTCGCCACCGCAGCACTTGCAGCAAGCGAGTCGCTTCCAGCGATTGCGGCCAAATACCACGGGAGCACGGGCTATACCTTCATTAGCCGCGGCCCGGGCAGCGCCACCGCGCTCGAGGGCGCACTAAAACTGAAAGAGCTCTCGTACCTTCATGCCGAGGCGTATCCAGCTGGCGAGTTGAAGCATGGCCCGATTAGCCTCCTTGGCCCAACGCACCCGGTCGTCGCAATTCTCCTCGAGGGGCCGACCCGCACCAAATTGGAGAGCAACATCATGGAGAGCCGTGCCCGTTCGGCACCGATCCTTGCTATTGCCACCGAAGGGATCGATACAAGATCGCTTGCCGATGACGTGGTGGTTATTCCAGCCGCTCGGCAGGAGATCGCCTCACTGATTGCGGCGATCCCGCTCCAGCGCTTCGCGTATGAGATGGCACTCCTGGAGGGCGCAGATATCGACCAGCCAAAGAACTTGGCAAAATCGGTCACGGTGGAGTAGGCATGCCCGCTGTCGCGCCGCGTGAGATTCCCGAGCTCGGTATCGACATCATTCGCGTTGACCGCATCGCGCGCGTACTAACAAAGTACGGTGCGCGCTTTGAAGAGCGGATCTTCACGCCTGCAGAGCGCGAGTACGTGCGTAGCCGTGCAGAGACCGCCGCGGGGCGCTGGGCGGCGAAAGAGGCGGTCTCTAAGGTGCTCGGGCTCGGCGTTCGCGGGATCGGCTGGCGCGAGATTGAGATCGAGCGACTTCCGACAGGGCAGCCGGCCGTCCTCTTGCACGAGAAGGCGGCGGCGCGTGCAGATCGCTTGGGGATCGCCTCAATTGCGGTCTCCATCACCCACGAACGAGATTTTGCTGTTGCCGTTGCATATGCGGTCCGTACGACCGGCGGGCGGTATATCTTTCCACCCGACATCGAAGAAGATCTTGATGCACGCGAGCGTGCCATTCGCGCACGGATCACGGAGCTCCGCGCACTCTACGAAGAGAGTCGACGCCTCGCAGACATGATGGAGCGTGGGGCATGAGCGGCATCCCTGAAGGGCTTCGTGCTGCTGGCCTCCCTGAGCTCCCGCGAGAGGCGTGGGTAGAGGTATCGCTCGATGCCGTCGAGGCGAACGTACGCAGCCTGGCAGCTCGTCTCCCTGCCGGAGGACACCTCGATGTCGTGCTCAAGGCGAACGGGTATGGGCTTGGCTCGGTGGAGCTGGCAAAGGCATCGCTTGCTGCTGGTGCACGGGCCATCCTTGTAGCAACCGTTGATGAGGCGCTAGAGCTTCGAGCGGCCGGCATCACTGCGCCCGTACGTGTGCTCTGGCGCACGCCGCCTGCATACCTTGCTGCTGCCGCCCTGGCGAAGATTGGTGTTGCTGCCACATCACCAGCCGTCGTAGAGGAGCTGCTCGCCGTCGACCTTCGCGGAGCGCCACCACTCGAGGTTGACGTGGAGGTGGACACGGGGCTCGGACGCGATGGCATCCTTCCTGGCGAACTTGCTGCGCAGGTGGGTCGCCTTGCTATCGACCCAACGCGATTCACGTTGCGGAGCGTCTGGAGCCATCTGGCCAACGCTGAAGATACTGTTCGCTCGCGCGCGCAACAGGCGCAGCTCCTCGCATCTGCTGCAATCCTTCCAGGACTCGAGCATCACCTTGTCGCCTCAGGCGGCCTACTCACCGTGGGTGATACCGAGCGCGTTGCACGCATCGGCATCGCCCTACTTGGCGTTGTCCCCAATGCGCTACGTGGCACAGAGACCGCCGCATCCCTCGGACTCACAGGCGTCTATCGGCTCGTCGCTCGCCCGGTTCGCATCGCAATCCTGCCAGCCGGTCACGGTGTGGGGTACGGCCCAGCATTTACGGCACAGCGCCCCTCGCGCATCGCCACCCTGCCAATGGGCTACGCGGATGGGATCTCATATCACGATAAGGAGAAGGCGACCGTCCTGGTGCGAGGCGTCGCCCTCCCTGTGGTTGGCACCATTGCGATGGATTCAATTACCGTGGATACAACAGACCACCCGGCGACCGATCTGAGCGAGCGCGACGATTTCGTGTTCATTGGCGAATCTGGCGACAAAGAGATTCAACCAGTAGATGTTGCCAAGCGCCGCGGCACGATTACGAATGAGATCTCCACAAGCTTCTCTTCGCGCCTCTCTCGGGTATACACGCGGAAGGGAGCGCCGGTCGCGATCCGTTCGCTTCGCGGAGCCGAGAGCGCGCAGTTGTGAGCGCGCACTGGGTCCTCCTGCTTGACCCTGGCACCAGCACACTCGCTGGGGCCGCGCTGAGCGAGCGCGGCGACGGTGTTGAGCTTGCCGCGGGGATTGTTGTGCCAGCAGGGAGTGATGAGCTCTCGTTGATTGAGACGCTGCGACTTGTTTCGCGAGAGCGTGGAACAAAGCTCGAAGATGCGCCACGCCTTGTCTTGCGCGGTGGGGCCGAGAATCTCCCTCGGGCGGTTATTCGACTCGCTGCCGCACTCGGGATGCATGTCCGTCTGCTAGATATCGGTGCTACTGCTGCACGCCTGATTGATGCCGCTCCAGATGGGCGCGTCGATACGCTCGATCTTCCAGCTGGCGCACTCTCACCGCGCGAGAGTACAGAGCGCCGGCGTCGCTGTGACGCGGCGCTAAGCCTCCTGCCCGAAATCTCTCGCGCCGAGATTTCTGACCGACTCGGCGATATCTCCGATGGCGGCGGCCGTGGCAGAGATGCGTTGGGTGATCAGATTCGTATCGCCGCACTCAACGATGCTGTACGTCGCGTCGGCGAAGAGCTGCGCGGACGGCCGCGTCCCGCTGGAGGGATCCTGCTCGTGGGGGGCAGCATTGCCGCAGCAGTGCGCCGAAAGCTGATCCCACTCACAGCACTCGCACCTGTTGCGGGGGTCGGGCTTACGCACATCCACCTTGAACCTCTCGGAGTGATCAGTGCGATTGGTGATCCTGCGCTTGCCGATGCTGATGCAGGGGCAGTGGCGCGTTCTGCTGGCTTCCCGCTTCTAGAGTTTGCTGGAGACCTCCTCTGCATCGAAGAGGGGAGCGACGAGCTTGTCGTTGACGTCAATGCTGAGTCAGAGGCGAGTGACGACGGAACAGCACTGGCGATTTCACCAGCGCCTGGATCCCGGACGCAGGTGCATGTCGCTCGTGGGGAGTACACACTCACCGCTGATCTTGCTGGTGGGAGTGCCGGCGCAGCTGTGGCTGTTGGCTGGCCAGCGCTGACGCGTCTACCAGCGCTACACGAGAGCGCGGCAGATCGTAGCACCGCGGTGGTTGACGCTCCGCACCGACTCTTACACAAGGCGGCAAAAGATCAACAGCGCATGACGGCGCGTGCACTCCTTGGCGATTCTGTGCGCGGCCAGGTTGTCGTTTCGCCGGGCGATCCAGACAGCCGCGGGTGGGAGGCGGCCCGTTCGGCTGGCATCCTCGCAGTTGAGTCGGCATCCCCTGAGACGGTCTTACGTGCACGTGCTGTCGGCGTTCGCGGCATCATCGTGCGCTCGCTCAGTGACGCAGAGCGCGAGGCGCTTGACGCCTCACTCGCGCGTCGCGTTGCAGCCGCCGTGGCAACCGACCCCTTTGGCCTATTGATTTTGGAGGGGCGCCACTCACAGCGCGCCCAAGGGCGCATCGCCGAGCTCGATGGGTGCGATGTGACCCTTTGTGCGGAGCCACCCGAGCTGCAGATTCACGACGGTGGAGATCGGCGGTGGGCGGCAGCACGTTCAAGCGGCGGGGACACGATCGTGACCGGCGGCGAGTACGAGGGTGAAACGGGCGAGTGGGAGGGGATCACCGTTACTGCTCCCGATGACCCGCGCGGCATCGTGGTGATCGACGGCTCGCCACGTGCGATTCCGCTGGCTGATCTCCAGCGCCGCTCTGCGTGAACCACTACAGCGTCACGCTCCAAGGCCTTGATAAGACGGCTGCACTCGGTGCAGTTATTGCGGAGCACCTGCGTCCAGGCGATCGGGTGCTTCTCCATGGAGAGATGGGTGCTGGGAAGACCACGTTGGCGAGGTCGATCGGCGCTGCGCTTCAGGCGGCTCCACCACTCTCATCACCAACATTCATCCTACTTTCTGAGCACAGCGGACGGCTGCCAATCTGGCATCTTGATGCGTACCGCCTTGGGCCAGGGGCAGACCCGAATGCAAGTGGCCTTCTCGACGAGCGGCAGCTACTCGGTGTGACGCTGATCGAGTGGCCGGAATATTTCGGGATCACCGCCAGCGGCCTTCTTGGAGCGAGCGATCTCCATCTCACGATCACTGGAAGTGACGAGGGAGTTCGCTCTGTTGATCTACGTACGGGTGATGCAGAACGGCTAGCCGCAATTGCAGCGCAGTGGCAGGCACAGCACGTAGGGGCTACTGAGCGATGAGCGGCGCAGGGCTTCTTCTCATTGACGGATCGCTGGGTGAGCTCCTCGTGGCGCGCGCCGAGCTGGTCAACGGGAGCGTTACGAACGTGCGGTGCTCGTCAGTGTTGACGCAACAGAGTGGGGCGCTTCCGGCCGTTGCCGAACTCTTCCCTGGTGCGGGCGGGCGAAGTGAGATCGCTGGAGTCGTTGTCGGCTGTGGCCCTGGTAGCTACACGGGGCTCCGTAGTGCTGCCGGAAGTGCTCTTGGTATCGCTCGTGCCTGCCGTGTCCCACTCATCGGCATCGGCTCTGCAGAGGCACTCCGCACGGCAAGCAGTTCGCCGCTCTCACTCCCTATCGGTGCGCGCGAGTCGCTCGCTGTCGATGCCCAGGGCGTGCGCATCGTTCCCGCCGCTGATGCACCACCACGCGCAGTGCTGAGTGAGATCGGTCTGAGCCTTGCCGAAGCGATGTTTCGTCTTGCTACGCCTGCGCTCTGCGAGGCGCTTGAGCACCCTGAGCGGCGAGAGGTGCATGCGGCTCCTCCGCTCCTCTACCCAGCGCCACCACGCGGGATCAAACCACCCCAGGGGGGCGCATGAAGATGCAGATTGATCCACTCGTGATCGCCGACCTGCCAGAGGTAGAGCGCATTGAGGCACTCAGTTTTCCAACGCCCTGGCCAGTGAGCGCGTACGAAGCAGAACTGCTTGAGAACCAGCTGGCACGCTACATTGCCGTACGGGCGGATGGCGAACTTGTTGGATTCGCGGGGATCTGGCTGATGGTCGACGAGGCACACGTTTCAACGATCGCCGTCGACCCTCGGTTCCGTGGTCGTGGCGTCGGCACGCGTCTCCTCTTGGGCCTCCTCGACCTTGCTCGTGCTGGTGGCGCTGCCGTCGCAACGCTCGATGTACGGCCGACCAACCACGATGCCATCCGACTCTACGATCGTGCAGGATTTAAAGAGGTTGGCAGGCGTGTCCGCTATTACGAAGACACCGGCGAAGATGCGCTCATCATGACGACGGGACCGCTCGATGCAAAGCAGCAGGCTGAATATGAATCGATCTTGCGGAACGCGAGCGGAGAACAGAGCGAGGGTGCGCAATGAGCGGCACTGCGCCAGAGTACATTTTGGCAGTCGAGTCGAGCTGTGATGAGTCTGCCGTTGCGCTGGTGCAGAACGGCCGCGAGGTGATCGCCGAACGTGTCGCGAGCCAGACAGCACTCCATGCGACAGCAGGGGGTGTCATCCCAGAGGCGGCTGCGCGGGCCCATCACGAGCAACTCCCGCACCTACTGGACGAGGTCCTTGACGAAGCTGAAAAGGCAGGGGTCCGCGAGAAGATCAGCGGGGTTGCAGTCACGGCGGGGCCCGGCTTGATCGGCTCGCTCATTGTCGGCACCGGTCTCGCCTCCGCGTGGGCCTGGGGTCGCGGTTTGCCGCTGATTGCGACAAGCCACCTCGAGGGTCACTTCCGCGCCGCTTGGCTCACGCGGAGCGGAGTTGGCGGTGGCGGACGCCTCCCTGCAGTGGCGCTCATCGTTTCAGGGGGTCATACGCTCCTTGCAAGCATCTCTGCCTCGGGCGAGCAGAAGCTCCTCGGTACGACGATCGACGATGCGGCGGGGGAGGCCTTCGACAAGATCGCGCGCCTTCTCGGGCTCCCATACCCAGGCGGGGCCGCCCTCTCTGCCCTCGCGGCGGGCGAGAAGCCCGGCGGAGCACGATTGGCACTGCCCATCGCGCAGACACGTGGCAGCCTCGACTTCTCGTTCAGTGGCGTGAAGACGGCTGCGGCACGCCTCGCGCTTGAGGCGATCGGCGTCGATCCAAGTGCGCCTGGCCGCGCAGCCGCACTGCAACGGCAACTGGAAGAGCGCCCCGTGCCTCCAGAGGCCCGCGTGCGCATTGCCGCCGCCGCCGAGCGGGCGATCGTTGCGGCGCTTGCTGCTCGCGTTCGCACCGCCCTTGAAGCCCACCCCGGGGCGATGCTCATCGTTGGTGGCGGTGTGGCGGCGAACGGGCCACTACGCGCAGCGCTCACAGAGGTAGCAACTGCTGCGCAGCGCGAGATTGCCATCCCACCGATTCACTGGTGCACAGACAATGCAGCAATGATAGGAGCCGCAGCACACGCAGCGGTTCGTGAGGGTCGCGCCGATCTGCTCGACCCCGCGAAAGGGATTCGCCCAGCTGCCTCTTGGACGTTCGGGAGCATCGCTCCATCATGAAGCGTGCCATGCCACGTACCCCGAAGTTGCAGCGCGTCGACGGGCACACGGCGAAACGGCGACTCAGCCAGAGCTTCTTGCGCGACCTCGACGCGCTTGATGCGATTGTTGCTGCAGGCGAGGTGGAGCAGGGTGATACGGTGCTCGAGATCGGTCCGGGGCTGGGGGCTCTCACCGACGTGCTCCTTACGCGTGGATTCCGTGTCGTTGCCGTAGAGCTTGATGATGAGCTGATCCCCCGACTCAAGGACCGTTTTGCCGGCGAGTTGGAAGATGGATCGCTCACGCTCATTCACGGCGATGCGTTGCAGATCGACCTTGATTCGCTCGTGTCACCTGATGCACCGTGGCGCGTCATTGCCAATATTCCGTATCACGTCACAAGTCCGTTGCTCCATCGCCTCCTCCTTGCAGGGCATCCAGCAACGAAGATCGTCTTACTCGTCCAGCTTGAGGTTGCCGAGCGCGTGGCTGCAGATGTCGGCGACTGGTCATATCTGACCGCATTCGTTCAGGCACGCTGTCGTGCGCGCATCCTTCGGCGCGTGTCCCGCGAAGCATTTGAGCCGGTTCCTGCCGTTGACTCGGCAATCCTCGTACTCGATACACGTACGGGAGACGACGGATTTGCACTGAGCGCCGAGGATGAGGCGCGCCTCTGGCGCCTCGTGCAGGCAGGCTTCCGAGAACGCCGCAAGAAACTCCGGAACGCCCTCCCGCACGCGCTTCCCATTAGTCAGGCGCGCATTGTTGCGGCGCTGGAACAGGTGGGGCTCGACCCCGACCTACGTGCCCAGGCGCTTGGCAGCAGAGACTGGGTGCAACTCCTCGGCGCACTGCCAGAAATTACCCCGCCTGAAGAGGCGCTTGAGACGCGTCAGTATCGTACGCATGCTGAGCCTGCACCGCGGAGCAACTATCAGCGGCGGCATGAATCAGACGGCGGATGGATCGAGGTGGAGGCACCAGGAAAGATCAACCTCACGCTGGCGATTGTGGGAAGGCGGGCCGATGGCTATCACGACCTCCACTCGGTCGTAGCGCGCCTTGCAGATGGTGATCGGCTCTCACTACGTATCAATGCCGAGGCAGCGGCTGACCAACTGCATATTGCTGGAGATGTTGTTGCCGTTGATGGCGAGAATCTCGTCCTCCGAGCGCTACGTCTCTTGCGTGCACATCTCGCCGTCCCCCCGCTCGACATTGTTCTTGAGAAGCGCCTCCCAATTGCTGCCGGTCTCGGGGGTGGTTCAAGCGACGCTGCAGCAGCCTTGCGCGGAGCGCTACGTCTGACGCGCCAGCAGATGCCAGAGGCAGCGCTTTACGAGATTGCTGCTGAGATCGGCTCAGACGTGCCCCTCTTCTTTGCGGGGGGCCTCGTCCTGATGGAGGGTCGCGGCGAGCGCGTCACGCCGTTGCCGGATCTCCGCGTGCCTGCGCCAGGGGTGCTGATCATCACGCCAGATCTTCCGCTCTATACGCCGGACGTGTTCGCCGCCTTTGCTGCGGGGCTCCGTGACCCTGCATGGGGGGCGGCGCAGGTGAGCTCGCGCCACCTTGCCGACGAGCTGCAGTCGGGGATGAGCGCTGCGCAGTTGCTCCAGCGGATGAGCGTGCTTGCTACGGCGAATGATCTGC
Organism: uncultured Chloroflexota bacterium; assembly: GCA_903864185.1. Taxonomy (GTDB): domain Bacteria; phylum Chloroflexota; class Limnocylindria; order Limnocylindrales; family Limnocylindraceae; genus Limnocylindrus. The sequence continues at coordinate 22,955 of CAIPEX010000007.1, forward strand.
TTGCACCAGCGCGAGCGGTTGCCCCCTGGTTGCGCCCCTTCGGCCATGAGCTGGGCCGCCTGCTCGGGCGGGCGCCTGCGCTATCCGGCTCTGGGCCAAGCCTCTTTCTCCTCTATCCTTCACGTGGTGAAGCGGACGAGGCTGGCGCCATTGTGCGCGAAGCACTTGCCCGTGGTGAGCTTCTTCTTCCAGAAGGGCACCTACCGCGCGTCATGGTCACAGCACTGATAGCAGAGGAGGCTCAATGAAGCGAGCGGTACGTGGTGATGGAATTGCTGCAGCGATCGGCCCCTATAGCCCTGCAATAGAGAGCAAGGACGCTGTCTACTGCTCGGGGCAACTCGGCATGGATCCGAGCACCGGCCTCCTGGCCGAGGGAGTGACAGCCCAGGCAGCACAGGCGCTCGATAATCTCGGCGCGCTTCTCAGGGCCGCTGGCCTCTCCTACAACGATGTGGTGAAGACGACGATCTTCATGGTCGACCTCGCCGACTTCGCAACGGTCAACGAGATCTACGCACGCTATTTCGCTGAACCGTTCCCCGCACGCTCGACGATCCAGGTCGCCGCGCTCCCGAAGGGGGGTCTGGTCGAGGTCGAGGCGATCGCCCAGAGGGTCAGTTAGACTCTCCCTAATGACACCTGCACAAGATCGACCCGCACGCCTTGCCGGCGTCACGGTCGTGGTTCTCGCGGCTGGCGCTGGCTCGCGGATGCACTCGGCACAGCCAAAGGTGCTCCATCCGCTGCTTGGCCGACCGATGGCGCTCTGGACCCTGGATGCCGCTCGCCTCGCAGGCGTTGCGTCGTCCGTCGTTGTGCTCTCGCCAGCAACCGAAGCACTGCGCGCCGAACTCCCCGCAGAGACGCTCGTAGCGGTTCAGGCAGAGCCGCGAGGAACGGGCGATGCCGTGCGAAATGCGCTTGCGGTTCTTCCACGTGGCGTGACCGAGCTGGTGATCGCCTGCGGCGACACGCCGCTACTCACTCCTGCCGACATTCTCGGTGTTGCTGAGGCGCGCGCCGCCACGAATGGACCACTTGCACTTGCAGCATTTGTTGCGAACGATCCGACCGGCTACGGCCGCGTAGCGTGCAACGACGAGGGACAGGCGCTCAGCGTGGTTGAGGAGCGTGATGCAACAGAGGAGGAGCGCGAGCTCGACCTCGTGAATGCTGGCCTCTACGCGGTCGATCGAGCTTGGCTAGACCAGCAGATCACGGCACTCGCCCCCTCTGCGGCAAGCGGAGAGATCTATCTCACCGACCTTGTTGCCGCCGCAGCACGTGCCGGCACGCCCGCTGGCCTCTACGTTGGTGACGCCAGCGAGCTTGAGGGGGTGAACGATCGACGCCAGTTCGCCGACGCAGCTGCCGGCTTGCGCGAGCGCATCAATGACGCGCATATGGCAGCTGGAGTTCTGATCCTTGATCCGACGACTGCGTGGATTGAGCCCTCCGTCACGATCGCACCCGACGCGGTCATTGAGCCCGGCGTTGCACTCTCTGGCACAACAACGATTGGTGCACGGAGCCGGATCGGCTCGCACTCGAGCATCATTGATAGTTTGATCGGCGCGGACTGCGTAATCACGGCAAGCACGGTCGAGGGATCAACGTTGCATGATGCAGTCGATGTCGGCCCATATGCACATGTGCGCCCCGGCTGTGAGATTGAGAGCAAGGTCCACATTGGCAACTTTGCAGAGCTGAAATCGGCACGCGTCCGTGCTGGTGCAAAGGTTGGCCACCACTCCTATCTCGGCGATGTAGAGATTGGTGCTGGTGCAAACATCGGTGCTGGCACGATCACGGCAAACTACGATGGCAAGGAGAAGCACGCGACGGTGATCGGTGAGGGCGTATTTACTGGCGTCGGCACCCTCCTTGTTGCACCTGTGGTGATGGGTGCAGGTTCGAAGAGCGGTGCTGGCGCGGTGATCACGACCGATGTGAAGCCTGGCGATCTTGTGGTCGGAGTCCCAGCTCGCTCACTCAGCAAGGCAGAATAATGGACGGTGTTCTCGGCGACCTAGGTCTCATCCTTCTCTTGATCGTTCTGAACGGATTCTTCGTTGCCGCGGAGATTGCCTTCGTTACCGTGCGGCGTACGAGGATTGACGAGCTTGCAGATGCAGGAGACCGACGTGCCGTTCGCGTGCAGCGCCTCCTCCGTGACCCGGGCCGGTTCCTCGCGGTGATTCAAGTAGCGATCACGTTTTTAGGCTCACTCGCCTCCGCAGTCGCTGCGATCAGCATCGTCGA
>CAIPEX010000008.1 GCA_903864185.1 uncultured Chloroflexota bacterium
GAGGGCGAGGTACTTCGAGATCGCGGCGGTCAAGCTCGTCTTGCCGTGGTCGATGTGTCCGATCGTCCCGATGTTCACGTGCGGCTTCGACCGCTCAAACTTCTGCTTTGCCATCTCGAATGTCTCTCCGATTCTCACTACCGTCGCTTGTTGAGCGCCGACGGTTCTCGCTTTTCCACCTGGCGGTGGAGCCCACGACCGGACTTGAACCGGTGACCTCGTCATTACCAATGACGTGCTCTACCAGCTGAGCTACGTGGGCCAGTCCTGTTCTTCCGGTTTACCTCTGTTCTCTCTTAGCGTTGGTGGGCAGGAAGGGAATCGAACCCCCACAGTCAAAGACGGCTGATCTACAGTCAGCGGAGCTCACCACCTGCTCAACCTACCCGTGCCTGTTGCTGGAGCCGACACCGGGACTTGAACCCGGAACCTACGGTTTACAAAACCGTTGCTCTACCATTGAGCTACATCGGCGCACGTCGGGATACCTTGCGGCCCGTCGGTGAGAGGTGAGCATAGACCCCTCGTGCGGGGTGGTCAACCGCCGAGGCCCGGAAGGGGCTCATCGCCCGCATCCGCGACAACTTCAGGCGCTGCATCGACAGGGTCGGCCTCACTCATCGCGAGTTCTAGAGATGGCACAGATCGTGCCACATTCACTGGTGCGGGGCGCTGCCCAAGGATCTCGAAGAGGAGAACCGACCCAGCGACCGCCGCGTTGAGGCTCGCAACGCGACCTGCCATGGGGATGCGAACGAAGAGGTCGATCCTTCGGCGCACTGCGGGCGAGAGCCCCTTCCCTTCAGCGCCAATGACGAGACAGATCGGACCGCGGAGGTCGGCCTCGCGATAGGTCTGGGCCGCTTCGGCCTCAGCGCCCACCACCCGAATCCCCCGGAGGCGCAGCGCGGTGAGCTCGTCGGCAAGGTTGTCGACGCGCGCAACGAGGAGGTGCTCAACCGCCCCGGCGCTCGCCTTGATCGCTGCGGGGGAGAGGGGCGCGGCCCCCGTGCTGCCGATCATGATCCCGTGCACGCCGACCGCCTCAGCGCTACGGATCATGCTCCCGAAGTTCTGCGGGTCTTCGACGCCATCGAGGGCGACGATGAAGGGGGCCTCGCCACGGGCAACCGCGCGCGCAAGGATCTCTTCTGGCGCGGCGTCGGGACGGCGGCGCACGACCAGCGCCACCCCCTGATGTCCGTCGAACCCAGCCAGCTGGCCGATGACGGCACCCTCGACCTCGATGATCGGGATGCGGACGGCAGTTGCATGCAAGACGATCTGCTGGAGGGCGTCGCGCCGCTGCGGCACGACAAGGAGCTTCACCAGGTCGCGTCGTGCGACGAACGCCTCTTCGACGGGGCGACGTCCGGCGATGATCTCTTCACCTTCCGCGATGAGTCCGATCCCGCGGGTTGGAATCGTGCGGCGCGAGGCCCACGGGCGCGGGCCACCACCCGGGTATGCCGGACGACCGTACGGTCCGGGGCGTTTTACGCCAGGGCGCCATGGCCCAGGCTGTCGCGGTGGACGTTGCGGGCGCTGCTCGTCGCTCACTCGCCAACTCCGCCAATGCGCCAACGTTGACCGTCGCGTCCATCCTCAACAACGACACCGAGTGCTGCGAGCTCGTCGCGCAAGCGGTCGGCGTCGCTCCAGGACTTTGCGGCGCGCGCGGCACGACGGGCCTCAAGCAGCTCTGCCGCGCCGTGAGGGAGTTCTGCTGCAGCGGGGAGGAGCGCAAGCGTTGCGTCAATCTGCTCAAGGGTTGCGAGCATCGCCGTCGCAGCAGCTCCACTGCAGCCGGCATCGAGCGCGCGGTTTCCGTCGCGAACGAGGTCGAAGAGTGCAGCGAGTGCCTCTGGGACGGCGAGGTCGTCGTCCATTGAGCGAGCAAAGCGCTCCCAACTGCTCGCCGCAATCGTCTGCGCCGACGCATCAGCATCACCACTCCCTGCGATCCCGCCAGCGACACGGGCGCGAAGCGCGGTCTGGAATGCATCGAGTCGGCTGATCGCTGCACCAGCAGCTGCAAGCGAGTCGGGCGTGTAGTTGAGGCTCGTCCGATAGTGCGCAGAGATCAGCGCGAATCGGAGGGCTCGCGGATCGGCGCCAGCAGCAAGAAGTTCGCTCACGCGGGCGATATTGCCGAGCGATTTCGACATCTTGTCGCCACTCACCTGGAGGTGGGCGCAGTGCATCCAGGTGCCGACGAACGTCTTCCCCGTCGCTGCCTCAGATTGCGCGATCTCATCCTCATGGTGGGGGAAGATCAAGTCGATCGCGCCGGTGTGAATATCGATCTGCTCACCAAGGTGGCGCATGCTCATCGCAGAGCACTCCAAGTGCCAGCCGGGGCGGCCGGTTCCGACCGCAGTCTCCCACGATGGCTCGCCGGCTTTTGCCGCCTTCCACAAGACAAAGTCGCGCACGTCATCCTTGCTGTACTCATCAGACTCAACGCGCTCCCCGACCCGCATCGCCTCCGGATCAAGTCGGGCCAACGCGCCGTAGGCCGGCCACGAGGCGATACGGAAGAAGACTGATCCGTCGTCGGCACGATAGGCATGGCCGTTCGCGAGGAGCTGCTCAACGAGGGCTACCTGCTCAGGAATATGTTCGGTGGCTCGTGGCATGACGTCGGGGGTGCTCATGCGCAGCGCGGCCATGTCGGCGCGGAAGACCGCCTCCCAGCGATCCGTCATCGCGCGGATCTCCACCCCCTCAGCTGCAGCCGCCCGAATGATCTTGTCGTCGATGTCGGTGAGGTTCACCACCCAGCGAACCACCTGGCCCCGAGCGCGGAGCCAGCGCACGAGAAGGTCTGCGAAGAGGAAACTACGGAAATTCCCAATATGCGCCGGCCCATAGATCGTCGGTCCGCAGGAGTAGATCGTTGTCTGCTCCCTGCTGAGTGGAACGAACGCTCGCGTCTCGCCGGAGAGTGTGTCGCGAAACTGGAGCGCCATCATCCCTCCCCTTGCGCGAGCACGAGGGCGGTACAGCGGATCGCTCGACCAACTCCCTCGTCACCAACCAGATTACCTGTTGACGCCTTCGCGTTCACCGAGCTCGTCGGAAGACCGAGCAGTCGCGCAACATTGCCGGCGATCTCGTCGAGGTGCGGTGCCAGCTGTGGCTCTTTCGCGGTAATGAGGAGGTCGACACGGAGCGGCGTCGTCCCCGCCGTGCGGCATCGGCTCACGATGTCGGAGAGGAGGGCGCTGCTCGCGACACCCTTCGGCGTGCGCGCATCCGCAGGAAAGGTGCGCCCGAGGTCACCGAGGCCAGCGGCGCCGAGGAGGGCATCCGCCACCGCGTGGAGCACCACATCGCCGTCTGAGTGTCCGGTAAGTGCTGGGCTTCCGACGAATGCGCGACCGCCAAGGACCAACTCCCCGCTTGCGCCGACCGGATGGGCGTCGTCGCCCCAGCCGATCCGCACGGCACCAGCCTGCAGGCCGGCAAGTTCGGGCGGAGGTGGTGTGGCAATGAGTGCGGCAAGAATCGCGGCATCTGCTGGTGTCGTGAGTTTTCGCAGTCTCTCTGCACCATCAACGAGTGCGACGGGGATGTCGCACGACTCTAGGATCGAGGCATCATCGCTCGCCGTGTTGCCACGCTCCAGGAGTGCGGTAAGGAACGTTGCCACATGCCGCTGCGCAATACCTTGCGGTGTTTGCGCGGCACGAAGCGTGGTGCGATCAATCGTTCCAGCGCTCTGCGCGCTCCCGTCCGCTTCGTTCTGGATCCGCTTCACAGTGTCGTGGATCGGCAGCGCAGGTATCGCCGCACCTACGCGGGCCGCAGCTGCAGCGACCTGTTCGAACATCTCTGCTGTGACACCTGGACGCGCAACGTCGTGAATCAGAAGTGCAGCTGCAGGTTCACCAGGCGCTCGCTCAAGTGCCTCGATTCCCGCGGCAACCGATGCGGCACGCGTTGGGCCGCCGGCAACAACGCTGATCACCGCTACAGGAAGCCACGGGAGTTCGGCATATGCACCGACACGCTCTGTTGGGACAACGAGCACGATGCGAGCATGACCCGACGCCTCGCTCGCTGCGGTGAGCACACGCTGCAGCGCAGGTGTGCCGGCAACGGTGATCAGCCCCTTCTCAGCACCGCCCATGCGTACGCCGCTCCCGGCGGCAACGATGACGAGATCGAAACTGGCGCTATCGGCCATCGAGTGCCTCGCGAATTGCTTCGCTCAACGTGGCGACGGCAATAACTTTCATCCCCTCTGGACTCGGCTCTGCCTGCGAGCCGCGTCGCGGAGCAGGCACGATCGCACGGGTGAATCCGTGACGTGCGGCCTCACGCAGTCGACGTGCAAGGCCAGAGACCGGACGCAGTTCGCCAAGAAGGCCAACCTCGCCGATCGCAACAGTGAGGCGATTGATTGGCATATCGCCATGTGCAGATGCGAGGGCGAGGGCGAGCGGCAGGTCGAGTGCAGGCTCGTCCAGTTCAATCCCGCCGACAAGGTTGGCGTAGATATCACGGTCACCGAGTTGGATGCCGGCGCGACGTACGAGCACGGCGGCAAGGAGTGCGAGGCGTGCCGTATCGAGCCCCCGACCGGTGCGTCGCGGTGCACCGAATGCGGTGCCAGCAACGAGCGCCTGCACCTCAACGAGCATCGGGCGGCTCCCCTCGAGTAGCGGGGCGACGACCGCGCCTGGTGCTCGCACCTCTCGGTCGTCGATGAATGCACGGCCTGGATCCTCGATGGCGATGAGCCCGCGCTCGCTCATCTCGAGGAGGCCGAGCTCATCGGTGGAGCCGAAGCGATTCTTTGCGGCACGCAAGGTGCGGAGTGAGCCGTGTCGGTCGCCGTCGAGCATGATGACCGCATCAACGAGGTGCTCAAGGGTCTTCGGCCCAGCGATACTCCCCTCTTTGGTGACATGGCCAACAAGGATCGTCGCGGCGCCGGTCTCTCGCGCAACGCGCGCCAGCACCGCCGCACTCTCACGCACCTGGCCAACACTCCCCGCAACGCCATCGAGTGACTCGACGGTTGCTGTTTGAATGGAGTCGACGATGAGCAGTGTGGGGCGACTAGCGCGGGCCGCCTCGCCGATCAGTTCGGCATCATGCTCGGAAAAGAGTTCCATCGCATCGGCTGTCGGGCCGTCCATAAGCCCGAGGCGTGCGGCACGATCGGCAATTTGCGCAGCAGACTCCTCGCCCGAGGCGTAGAGGATGCGACCACCACCAACGGCGATCCCTGCGGCTGCCTGGAGGAGGAGTGTGCTCTTGCCGATTCCTGGCTCACCGCCGAGAAGCACGATCGATCCAGGGACAACGCCGCCACCAAGGACCCGATCAAGCTCAGCAATGCCCAGTGGAACGCGTGGTGCCCGCTCGCCAGCGGCGGTGCGCAAGGGGCGTGGTGGAAGTTGCCGACGTGCGCCGCCAACTGCGAGACCGGCACCTGGGCTTCGCGCTGGCTCCTTGATCGTCTCAACGAGCGTCTCCCACTTGCCGCAGCTGCGGCAGGGCTGCTCAAACGCTGGAAACTCGAAGGCGCAGCTCTGGCAGAGCCAGACGTTTCGTTGTCTCTTCGCCATCGGGGCCGCGCCCCGACTCAGTCCGCTGCGCCGACCGGCTCGGCCGGGGCAGCCAGGCTCGCGGAACCGGCTGGCTCTTGCAGCATGATCTCTACGCGATCGCCAACAAGGTCAACCGTGTAGGCGGCGCCGATCGGATCTTCTGCGCGGAGGAGCCGCTCAGCGAGTGGATCCTCGACAAAGGTCTGAATCGCTCGGCGCAGCGGTCGCGCACCATACGCAGCATCCGACCCAACCTTGATGAGGTGGTCTTTCGCCGCATCGGTAATCTTCAGTTCGTGCCCCTGGACGCGGAGCTGCGCCACGACGCGCTTCACGAGCAGGTCAACGATGCGCCGCATCTCTTCTTGCGAGAGCGGATGGAAGACGATGCTTGAATCGACGCGGTTGAGGAATTCTGGACGGAATGTCTTCTTCAACTCTTCGTCAACCTTGGCGCTGATCAGGCCGTAGTCGTCTGCGGCGCGCCCCTCTGTCCCTTCGTTGCGCGCGCGGAAGCCGAGCGACGATGGCGACTGGATCTGGCGAGCGCCAAGGTTCGACGTCATGATCAGGATCACGTTACGGAAATCAACACGCCGACCCTTTGCATCGGTGAGTTGTCCATCTTCGAGGATCTGCAACAAGATGTTGAAGACCTCTGCGTGTGCTTTTTCAATCTCGTCGAGCAGCACAACCGCATAGGGGCGGCGGCGAATCGCCTCCGTCAACTGCCCGCCATCGTCAAAGCCGACGTAGCCTGGAGGCGCGCCGACGAGCCGGCTCGTGTTATGCCGCTCCATGAACTCGCTCATATCGATCTTGATCAGCGCATCTTCACTGCCGAACATGAACTCGGCGAGTGCCTTGGCAAGTTCTGTCTTGCCAACACCGGTTGGCCCAAGGAAGAGGAAGCTCCCAATTGGACGCTTCGGGTCCTTCAAACCGGCACGTGCACGGCGAACCGCCTTGCTCAACATCGAGATCGCCTGCTCTTGGCCGACAACGCGCTCCCCGAGCACGCGCTCCATCGTCAGGAGGCGGGCCGTCTCTGCCTCGGCGATGCGCATAACGGGCACGCCTGTCCACATGGAGACAACGGTTGCGACCTCTTCGTCGGTAACGACTGGCCGTACATCCTCTTGTGGGGCTGCTGGTGCGCTCGACGCAGCGAGTGTGATGATGCGCTCTCCGCCCTCTGCTGGAACAGCCTCCGGGGCAGGATCTGGCTTCGCAGCAACACGAAGAGTTGCGCGCCATGCGGCATCAAGCACCTTGATCTGCTCTTCAATAATGCCGGCCTGCGCACCAAGCGCCATCTCGCCGCGGGCATCCTGTGCCCCGACCGCGCGTGCCTGATCTCGCTGGAGGCCATCGAGCTGTCGGCGTGCGGCACGAAGTTCCGCTGGTGGTGAGGCGTGCCGAAGCATGACGCGACTCGCCGCCTCGTCCATCACATCGATCGCCTTATCGGGGAGCTGTCGATCATTGATGTAGCGCACGGAGAGTTCGATGGCGGCAGCAAGTGCCGCATCGGTAATCTGCACACGATGGTGCGCCTCATAGCGGGGGCGCAGGCCCTTGAGGATCTCGAGCGTCTCGTCCTGCGTTGGTTCAGCAACGAGCACTTGCGCAAAACGGCGCTCGAGTGCTGGATCTTTTTCAATGTGCTTGCGGTACTCATCAAGTGTTGTCGCACCGATGCACTGAATCTCGCCCCGGGCGAGTGGTGGCTTCAGGATATTGGCAGCGTCGATCGCGCCCTCGGCAGCTCCTGCGCCAACAAGCGTGTGGAGCTCGTCAACGAACAAGATCGTATCGCGTGTCGCGCGCAACTCTTCGAGCACCTTCTTGAGTCGCTCTTCAAATTCACCGCGGTACTTCGTTCCAGCGACGAGCGAGCCCATGTCAAGTGTGACGACGCGCTTGTCGAGCAGCGGCGATGGAACGTCGCCCTTAACGATGCGCTGCGCGAGCCCTTCAGCGATGGCGGTCTTGCCGACGCCTGGCTCGCCAATAAGGGCAGGATTATTCTTTGTCCGACGCGCGAGAATCTGAATGACACGCTCGATCTCTGCTTCGCGTCCGATAACTGGGTCGAGGCTCCCGGCACGCGCGGCCGCGGTGAGGTCGATGCCGAGCTGGTCGAGCGTCGGCGTCTTCGAGTTGCTTGTGCCACGGCGCTCCGGCGTTGCCTGGGTTGGGGTCGCCGACTGGCTGAGCACGCGCACCACCTCATGGCGCACCTTCTCGAGGCTGACGCCGAGCGACTCAAGGACGCCTGAGGCGATCCCGCCCTCTTCGCGGACGAGCCCAAGGAGGAGATGCTCGGTGCCGATGTAGTTGTGCCCAAGGCGACGCGCCTCGTCAATCGCGAGCTCAATCACCTTCTTCGCGCGAGGCGTAAGGCCGATCTCACCGATGACCGGACGCTCGCCGCGACCGATGATGAACTCCACCGCCTGCCGCACCTTGGCGAGCTCAACGTTGAGGTTCTCGAGGACCTTGGCTGCGACCCCCTCCCCCTCGCGGACGAGCCCGAGAAGGAGGTGCTCGGTGCCAATGTAGTTGTGGTTGAAGCGCTGCGCCTCGTCTTGGGCGAGCGTCAGCACCTTCCGGGCACGGTCGGTAAAGCGGTCGAAACGATCAGCGGTCGCCATGCGCACCTCCGGTCTCCGCGCCAGCGCTCAAAGCGCACGGGTCCGTCGCGGAGGTGCAGTCTACCACTCGGGGAGGAGCCTCAAGCGAGGGGTGCCCAGCTGATGCCGCCAGCCTAGGATTCGTCGCCGAGTGCCTCTTCAATGGCGGCCTCAAGAGGCTCCGCCTCGGCCTGCTTTGGTGGGCGCTTTGCCTTCTTTGCAGCGCCGTCCGTCGCAGCTGACTCCTCAGCCTCTTCGGCGTCGCCGCTCTCGACCATCTTCTCGCGAATGCCTGCGAAGGCAGCGGCGAGGCTCATGTCGATCCCGCCCTCTGGCTCCTGTACCGCATCGGCCATCGAGAAGCCGCGCTCTGGGCGAGCACGACGCGTCTCACGCTTCGGTGCCTCGTCTGGCGTGGCGCGAACTGGCGTCTCTTCGGCTTGCTTCAAGCTGAGGCCGAGTCGGTGGCGCTCGGAGTCGAGGCTGATCACCTTCAACTTCAGTGTCTGCTCGTCCTTCACCACATCGCCCGGATGGACAACGCGGTTGTGCGACAACTCACTGATGTGGATGAGGCCCTCAAGGCCGTCACGCACGCGAACGAATGCGCCGAAATTCACCAACTTCGTGATCGTTCCGTCCACGATGTCGCCAATCTTGATATCGGCGATTGCCGCATTCCACGGATCTGGCTGCAGCTTGCGGATGGAGAGGCTGATGCGACCGCGCTCAGTATTGATATCGATGACCTCTGCTTCGATCGTGTCGCCCACGGCGTATCCTGCCTCTGGGCTCGCGACCTTGGCCCAACTGATCTCGCTCTTATGAATGAGACCGTCAATGCCACCAAGATCAATGAAGAGGCCGAACGGCGCAATCGAACGCACCGTGCCGGAAACCTTCTGTCCAAGCGAGAGGGTGCTGAAGAGCTCCTCGCGCTTCTCGCGCCGCTCCTCGTAATGTGCCGCCTTCTCCGACAGGATGAGGCGGTTCCCCTTGCGGTTCACTTCGAGGATCTTCATGCGCATCTTGCGCCCAACATATGGCTGGAGCTTCTCGGCGATCTCTTGCATGGCGTCGCGCGGCGCGTCGCCAGCGGGACGGCGTGGGAAGTCGATAATCTGGCTGATCGGCACGAAGCCGCGAATGCCACAATCGACGATCAAGCCGCCCTTGTTGTGGTCGATGACAGCGGCCTCAATGATCGTGCCTGCGTCGAGCTGCTCCTGCATCGTGCGCCACTTGCGCTCGAGGCCGGCGCGTCGCAAGGAGAGCACGACGTGTCCATCTTCGGATTCTGGCTGCATGACGTAGACGAGCACGGTGTCGCCTACGGCGACCGCTGGGCCCTCTTCACCATTGCGACCGTGCATCTCACGACTGGAGACAACGCCTTCGCTCTTCCCGCCGATATCGACGAGCACCTCATCGTCGTCAACGCGAACGACGATGCCGTCGAGCACATCGCCCGACTTCAAATTCTTAATCGGCATGGCGGCTCCGGCAAGGAGCTCTTCCATGGTTGTCGGCTCTGGGCCGGTCCACGCGCGCGCAACGACTGGCGCGGGGGCTAGTGGAGCAGCGCTCTCGTCGCTCGACCCTTCTGGGGCCTGGACCTTCACGCTCTTTGGCTTGGCCGGTGCTTTTGCCTTGCGGGCAGGTGCTGCATCAGCGCTCATTGCGGCGTCTTCGGCATCTACGACGCCGTCAACGTGTTCTTGATTGTCGATCACTCGTTTTGGTTCTCCTTAATCAGTATTCGCGCTCGCGGGATCGCACACATGCAGGGCATGGGGACGATCTCAGGATCGCGTTCGGGGAGCCTAGCACAGGCTGTGGAATCCCTCGCTCAACCTTACGGAAGGAGTAGGACCTGCCCGACGCGAATCTTATAGGGCGCCTTGATCCCGTTCAGCTTGGCGATCGCCTTCCAGTCGCGCGAGGTCTTCGTGCCGATGATCGAGAGGGTGTCGCCCGACTTCACGGTATAGGTGGCGCCGCTGCTGCTCGCGCTTGGCGTCGGGGTGGAGCTTGGCGCGGTGCTCGACTGAGCAGATGGGGTCGGCGTGGGGCTGGCAGTGCTCGGTAGTGGGCTCAACGCTGGGCTTGCCACCTCAGAGGGGGCGGGGCCCACCATGCCCGTGAGTCCGCTCAAGAGTGGCCCAGAGGCGAAGACGACCAGACCGGCAACCAGAATCACGCCGAACACGAGGCGCCAGCGCGTTGGTTGACGTGGGGTTGCGGCAGAAGAGAGGGCGGCCGGACTGCCGACTGGCTGGCGCGGTGCCATGCTCTCCGCGAGCGGGCCGAGCATGCGCTCACGAAACTCCCGCACCTGACACGGGCCACCAACGAGACAGCGGTCGAGACGCTCAGCAGCGCGAAGTTCTGGTTGGGCCGGATCGGCACCACACCGACTCGGCTGAATAGGACGGCGTGTCTCAATGGTTCCCGCTGCTTCAAGCAACCAGGGGCACGGGCTGAGCGGTGTTCGTTCCACGTGCCGAGAATAGCCGACAGCGAGAAAAGTCCCAAGATGCCAAAGAGCCCGGCGACGACCTATCTTGCCGAGGAGCTGCCCCCTCAGTATTTTCGGCGCTGGAGAGCTTGACTTCCGTGTTCGGGATGGGAACGGGTATGGC
>CAIPEX010000009.1 GCA_903864185.1 uncultured Chloroflexota bacterium
GATGCCCTCGACCGCTTCTTGGAGGAGACGGCGCTCGTTGCAGATCAAGATGCGCTCGAGGTGGATCTAGACCGCGTCACCCTGATCACCCTCCACGCCGCCAAGGGACTCGAGTGGCCGGCAGTGTTCATCAGTGGGCTCACGGAGGGACTCTTCCCGCACAGCCGTGCGTTGGAGGACCGCGAGCAGATGGAGGAGGAGCGACGCCTCTGCTATGTCGGCATCACGCGGGCAAAGGCGCGTCTCTACCTCTCGTATGCGCTGCGCCGCAGTTGGGGTGCGGGCGATGGTGCGCCGTCGCGCTTCCTTGAAGAGATCCCCGAAGAGCTTCTCGAGTCGGCGAATGAGGACGATCCGCGCACCGGCGAGGCGGCAGCATTTGGCCGTGGGGCACGGGGCTTCGCCGCGGCGCGCGGCGGGATTGGCGGCGGCGGCGCATGGCGCGAGGGGAGTGGCGACGTTGGTGCGCCCGACGGGAGCTTCCGTCCAAGTCGCGACCTGGAGGCGCGTCGGCGCGCCTACGGTGCCGGGGCGCGTTCGGGCTCGCTCCACGTGCCCGACGCCGACGGCATCGACGAGCTCCCCGATGATGAGGACGGCGATCTTGATGCGGTGCGCCCCGTTGGACGCGTGCCAGCCTGGCTCGCGAACCGCTTCAAGGGGGCGCGTGAGTCGACGCAATCGGATGCGCCCGACACGCGCACTGCGCAAGCACTGCCAGCGAGTGGCGTACGGCGCGTCATCGTGCCCGGCGAGCGAACCTTCCGTGATGGCGACCGCGTACGGCATGCACGGTTTGGCGAGGGGATTGTCGTGACCTCGCGCCTCACAAGGAGCGATGAGGAGGTCACAATTGCCTTTGCCGGAGTCGGCGTCAAAACGTTGGCGGCGAGCATGGCGCAGTTGGAGGTGATCGGATGAGTGTGGCAAGATCACGCGCACGCCATGCCGAGTTGGTCGCCCAGATTACCGCTGCCGATACGGCATATTACGTAGACGATGCGCCCACACTTGCCGATGCAGACTACGACGCGCTCCGGCGCGAGTTGGAGTCGCTAGAAGAGGCGCACCCAGAGCTGCGAACGAAGGAATCGCCAACGCAGCGCATCGGGGCGCAGCAAGGGTCGGGCAACCTGAGTGAGGTGCGCCATGAGCGACCGATGCTTAGCCTTTCGAATGCCTTCTCGCACGACGAGGTTCGTGCCTTTTTTGCCGCAGCGACGAAGGGCCTTGGCGGTCGACCGCCTGAGCTTGTCGCCGAACTGAAGATTGATGGACTCGCCATCAGCCTGCGCTATGAGCGCGGGGTTCTCGTGCGCGCAGCCACGCGAGGCGATGGGAGCACCGGCGAAGATGTGACTGCGAACGTTCAAACGATCGCCACGATTCCGGCAACGCTTGCGGAGCCGATCGACTGTGAGGTTCGCGGCGAGGTCTATATGCCGAAGGCGGCCTTCGCCGCATTAAACGAGACGCGTGCGGCAGAGGAGCTTCCGCTCTACGCAAACCCCCGTAACTCTGCGGCCGGCTCGCTGCGCCAGAAGGATCCTCGCGTGACGGCAGAGCGGAAGCTCTCCTTTTTTGCCTATCAGCTCTTCCTCACGCCAACACCACCAACGCAGAGTGCGGCGCTGCAGCGCCTTCGTCGCCTTGGGCTCCCGACGGAGGAGAACGCGCGAGCAGGCCTCACTGGCGAGAGCGCCGCAGAATTCTTGGAGGCGTGGCAGGAGCGTCGGCATGAGCTCGAGTATGAGACCGACGGCGCCGTGCTGAAGGTTGATGCAGTTGCCGATCAAGAAGAGCTTGGTGCGATCGCGCGCTCGCCGAAGTGGGCGATTGCGTACAAGTTCCCGCCAGAGCAGGTGGTTGCTCGCCTCATTGCGATTAGCGTTGAGGTTGGCCGGACTGGTTATCTGACCCCTGTGGCGGAGATGGAGCCGATCCTGATTGCAGGCTCTACGGTGCGCCGCGCGACGCTGCACAATCTCGATGAGATTCGCCGTAAGGATGTGCGTGTCGGCGACTACGTGATCCTGCAAAAGGCGGGAGATGTGATCCCTGAGATCGTGCGGAGCATTCCAGAGCGTCGTGCGAAGCGGCTCACTGAGTTTGAAATGCCGACCGCCTGCCCTGCGTGCGCCGGGCCTGTGTCGCGAGACGAGGTACGTCATCGTTGCGCGAACGCACGCTGCCCGGCTCAGGCGTTCGAGCGACTGCGACACGCCGTTGGGCGCGGAGCACTCGACCTCGAGGGTGTTGGCGAGAAGCTCCTCGCACAACTCGTAGAGCGGAAGCGTGTGGCACGTCTCGCCGATCTCTTCACCCTCACGCCGCAAGACCTCGATGGGCTTGATCGAATGGGGACGATTGCGAGTAACGAGAAGAAGGGTGGGGCAAATCGCATTGACAATGTGCTCGACGAGATCCGTCGGCGGAGAGAGCAGCACCTCTGGCGCGTCATCGTTGCCCTTGGCATTCGGCACATCGGCGAGACGACGGCGCGCGATATCGCGGGCGAGCTTGAACGGCGCGTTCCTCCAAGCCAGTCAGGCGACTGGGGGACCCAGGTCGAGGAGGCACTGCGTGGATTGAGCGTGGCCGACCTAACGGCGATTAGCGGCGTTGGCGCGATTGTCGCTGAGAGCGTTGTCGACTATTTCAAGCAACCGGCAACCGCAGGCGCACTGCGTGAACTCCTTGACGTTGGTGTGCGCCTTACCCCCGGAGATGGTGCTCCTGCGCCCGCGGTCGGTGGCCCACTCGCAGGGGAACTCGTGGTCGTGACGGGGGTGCTCGTTGAGAGTGGCTGGAGCCGCCGTGAGGCCCAGGATCGTATTCGTGCCGCCGGAGGGCAGATTGCCGATGCGGTCAGCACGAAAACTACACTCCTGGTCGCGGGCGAGAAGGCGGGAGGCAAGCGTGCTGCTGCGGAGAAGCTGGGCATCCGCGTTATCGACGAGCGCGCACTTCTCGCCTTGGTCGAGGGGATGGCGTCGGGCGGGTAGGATTCTCCTATGAGCAAGTTGACCCGTGCAGAGGTTGAGAAGGTGGCTGCCCTCGCGCGGCTTGGTCTGACCGAGGCTGAGCTGTCGAAACTCGAGGGCGAGCTAAACCTGATCCTTGAGCAGTGGGCGCGCCTGGCACAGGTTGACACCTCACATGTTGCGGCAACAGCACAAACGATTGTCCAACCGATGCCACTTCGCGACGATACCCCTGGCCCCTCTCTTCCTGTTGACGAGGTCACGCGCAACGCCCCCGCGCATGTCGGTGGACTTATCCGCGTGCAGGCGATCTTGAGCGAAGAGGCCGACGGATGACCGCAGCAGAACTTCGCCGAGCGAGTGCGCAGCAGCTGCGCGATGCATACAAGGCTGGAAGTGCGACAGCCGTAGAACTCCTCGCAGCGCTCTATGCCGCAATTGATCGCGAGGACGCGCAGCTCGGCGCCTGGCTCTACCTCCGCCGCGAGGAGGCACAGGCTGAAGCGCTCGCAGCCGACACTCGGTATGCCGCTGCTCGTGCCGAAGGACCAGCAGCACTCGCCGCGCTCCCTCCACTCCTCGGCATTCCTGTTGCGCTGAAGGATCTCGTCAACCTCATCAATACCCCGACGACGGCAGGGTCGCGCATCCTTGAAGGGTATGTGAGCCCGTACGACGCAACAATTGCCACGCGCCTGAAGGCTGCAGGTGCAATTCTCCTGGGCAAGACGAACATGGATGAGTTCGCCATGGGCTCATCGACGGAGTTTTCGGCGTATAAGAAGACGGTGAACCCATGGGCGCGCGACCGCGTGCCGGGCGGCTCATCGGGGGGCTCTGCTGCCGCGGTTGCCGCCTTCCATGCGCCACTCTCAATCGGCACCGACACGGGCGGATCCATTCGTCAGCCTGCGAGCCTCACCGGCCTCGTTGGAATGAAGCCAACATACGGCAGGGTCTCTCGCTACGGCATCGTTGCATTCGCCTCGTCGCTCGATCAAGTTGGACCATTCGCGCGTACTGCGCATGATGCCGCACTCCTCCTGCATGCAATCAGCGGCCGTGATGCGCACGACGCAACAAGTTCTACCGAACCACTCGACGCGCAACTCCTGAACCTGCCTGCCGGCGATGCTGCAGCGGCAGGAATAAAAGGGCGGCGTTTCGCGCTGCCAAAGGAGTATTTCGTTGCAGGGATGGAGCCGGGGGTAGAGCAGGCCGTCCGCGAAGCGGTGCGCGCACTCGAAGCTGCTGGTGCACTGGTGGAAGAGGTGAGCCTCCCTGCAACTGAGCATGCCCTCGCGACGTATTACATCGTTGCCCCCGCCGAGGCATCGGCAAACCTCGCGCGGTTTGACGGGATTCGCTACGGGGCGTCTGGCCACGGGGAGGGGAACCTGCTCGACGGCTACCTGGCTACACGCGGACGCGGCTTTGGACCCGAGGTGCGTCGTCGCATCATGTTGGGCACCTATGCGCTCTCTGCCGGCTACTACGACGCGTATTACGTGAAGGCGCAGAAGGTACGCACCCTGATCGCACAAGACTTCGAACGAGTCTGGGCGGCGGGATTCGACGCGATTGTTGCGCCAACCAGTCCACAGGTGGCGTGGCGCTTTGGCGCAAAGATGGCCGACCCCATCTCGATGTACCTCTCGGATGCGTGTACGCTTCCCGCCAACATGGCAGGACTCCCGGGCGTGAGCATCCCGTGCGGCCTCTCGGAGGGGCTCCCAGTGGGATTGCAACTGATCGGTCGCCCCTGGTCCGAAGCCTCGCTCCTCACCATCGCCGCTGGCTATGAGGCGCTGACGGCGACCGCAGCATGGCGCAGCGTTGAGCCTCACGATCTCGCCGCACTTTCAGGAGGTGCCACGTGAGTGACTTTGCGAAGCGGGTGCTTGCCGAGCGCGTGAATGCCGTCCCGCCATCGGGGATTCGGCGCTTCTTCGACATCGCAGCCGAGATGGACGATGTGATCAGCCTTGGCGTTGGCGAGCCAGACTTCGACACGCCGTCGCACATCGTTGAAGCGGCCATCACGGCACTGCGCGCGGGCCGCACACACTACACCAGCAACTACGGAACCAGCGAGCTGCGCGCCGCAATCGCAACAATGCTCAAGGAGCGCTCGGGCGTCTCGTACGATCCTGCCACCGAGATCATCGTCACGATCGGCGCCTCTGAGGCGGTCGATCTTGCCATTCGCGGAACGATCAATCCGGGCGACGAGTTGATCCTCCCAGAGCCGTCGTATGTTGCCTACCTCCCGGCCGTTGTCTTCGCTGGAGGCGTGGCACTCCCCATCCCGACGCGCGCGGCAGATGGCTGGCGCCTCGACCCTGCAGAGGTGGAGCGTGTCGCACCGAAGGCAAAGGCGCTCTTCCTCGGCTATCCAGCGAATCCAACCGGCGCAACGCTCGATGAGACGACACGAACCGAGCTTGCGCGGATCGCCGTTGCACACGACCTGCTCGTCATTAGCGATGAGATCTACGACCGTCTCGTTTATGAGGGGCCGGCACACCGTGCTATTTCCGCCTACCCAGGCATGAAAGAGCGCACAATCCTGATCGGCGGATTCTCCAAGTCGTACGCCATGACCGGGTGGCGCATTGGATTTATGTGCGCGCCGGCCCCGATCATTGCCGGCCTCGTAAAGATCCACCAGTACGCGATCATGAGCGCGCCGACCATCGCACAAGATGCAGCACTCGAAGCACTGCGCAACGGTGAGGGGCCACTTGAGGAGATGCGCCTTGCGTATGCCCGACGGCGCCAGATCGTTCTCGATGGACTCGCTGCACTCGACCTGCCGACTGGCGCACCGAAGGGTGCCTTTTATGCCTTCCCCGACATCAGTTCAACCGGCATGAGCGATGAGGCATTCGCTGAGGGTCTCCTGATGGAGGAGCATGTTGCGGTGATCCCTGGATCAGCATTCGGTGCGAGCGGGAGGGGCCATGTGCGCATCTGCTACGCGACATCCGAAGAGAAGCTCCGTGAGGCACTCGTGCGCATCGGCCGTTTCGTTGAGAAGGCACGAGCCGCCAAGGATCAAGCATGAGCTGGAAGGCGGTCATCGGGATCGAGATCCATGTGCAGTTGCGCACGCAGACAAAGATGTTCTGCGCCTGCGCAATCCCGGCAGAAGGCGACGAGCCGAACACGAAGACCTGCCCAACCTGCCTCGGTCTCCCCGGTGCCCTCCCTACGCCGAACCGCGCCGCAATCGAAAAGGTTCTTGCCGTTGGTTCGGCGATTGGCGCGAAGGCACCCGCAACAACGCGCTGGGACAGGAAGAACTACTTCTATCCCGATCTCCCGAAGGGGTATCAGATCAGCCAACTCGACCTTCCGCTTGCTGAGCACGGGAAGATTGAGGTCACAACCAGCACAGGGACGCGCACCGTTGGGATTCGGCGTGCGCACCTCGAAGAGGATACGGCGCGCCTGCGCCACGAGAAGGCTCGCGATGGGGCTCGCTCCAGCCTTGTCGACTACAACCGCTCGGGAGTCGCCCTCCTCGAGATCGTGACCGAACCAGATATTCGCGATGGCGAGACTGCGCGTCGCTACGCAGAAGAGTTGCGCCTCCTCTTGCGCACCATTGGAGCTGCTGATGCTGAGATGGAGAACGGCCAGATGCGCGTTGAGGCTAACGTTTCTATTCGCGCCTCCGAAGATGCACCGTTCGGCACACGCGTCGAGGTGAAGAACATGAACTCGTTTCGCGCCGTGGAGCGTGCGATCGCCTTCGAGATCACGCGGCAGGCCGAGGTGCTCGATGCGGGTGGAACACTCACGCAAGAGTCACGCGGCTGGGATGAGGGGAGCGGGACAACGTACACGATGCGGGCGAAAGAAGACTCGCACGACTATCGCTACTTCCCAGAGCCCGACCTTCCGCCACTCGCGATTGATCCAGCATGGCTCGCAGCCATTGTGGCAACGCTCCCTGAGCTGCCACATGCGCGCCGCGCCCGCTATGTTGCAGAGCTCGCCCTCTCTGAGTACGACGCAGCAGTCCTCGTAGGGGAGCCAGCGGCTGCAGGGCTCTTTGAGGCCGCACGTGCCGCCCTCCCTTCGCTTGATGCCAAGATCCTTGCGAACTGGGTATCCGGCGAATATCTGCGCGTCGCTCGGGATCGCGTCGTAACCATTGACGCCGCGCAGTTTGCAGCGCTCGTTGCGGCTGTCGCAGCGAAGGAGATTAGCGGCACGACAGGGAAGGCACTCTTCGAAGAGATGGCTGCTGGACCACTCGACATTCGGCAGGTGATTACTTCGCGTGGCCTCAGTCAGATTAGTGACGGTGCGGCGCTTGAGGCACTTGCTGCTGAGACGCTTGCAGCACATCCGCAAGCCCTTGCCGACTGGCGCGCAGGAAAGCAACAGGCAATTGGATTCTTGGTCGGGCAATCCATGAAGGCGAGCAAGGGGCGTGGCGATGCCGCCCAACTTGGCGAGATCTTGCGGCGACTCCTCGAGGCGGCTGGTTAGGTGCTCGGGCTCGTTCGCATCTTCCTCGGCATCGTTGCTCTCGCTGGTCTGGTCCACCTCGCACGACAGCTCCCACCCCTGATCAGTGCGCGCCGCGCACTCCAGCAGCGCATGTCAAACAGCGCACGGTACAGCGCATGGCGCGGTGGAGCAGCACGGAGCCCCGACCTGCTTGACCGTACTGAGGCGGAGATCATTGGAGCGCGCCTCCAGCGCCTCGCGCTCATCGGTGGTGCAGTTATCGTCGCACTGCTCGTCGTCCTCTTCGCGCCCGGCTACCTGCCGGAGTAGCGCCCGCGGAGCTAACGCGCGGGGCCGGTGATACCGAGGCGACGCACCTCAATCGCCGTGCAGCGGTCTTCGACATACGGAATGTTGGCAGCGGCAGCGATGCGCGCCGCTTCTGCGCTGATGATGCCGAGTTGCAGCCAGAGTGCACCAGCCCCCACAGCGCATGCCGCGCGCGCCACCTCGGCGCAGTCTTCCGGGCGGCGGAACACATCGACGAGATCGATTCGCTCGCCTGGAGGGAGCGTTGCTGCCGCGCTAGCAAGATCGGGGTAGCAGGTGAGCCCGGCAACTCCGTCGCGGAGTGCAGCATCGGCGGGGTTCACGGGGAGGATCCGCCATCCTGCGCGTGCAAGGGCGACGAGCACCCCGTACGACGGCCGATCTGCTTTCGGTGAGGCACCCACCACGGCAATCGTCCTGCTCCCAACAAGGAGCGAGCGGAGCGCCTCATCGCTCAGCGCGGGTGCGGGGGAGCCCCCCTCCGCTGATGCGATTGCTGCTCGGATTCGCTCTCGTTCGCGCTCATCCATGAGCACATCCTACGCCGCCGCTAGACTTCCCGACGTGAGTGCACCGTCCGACTTCACCCATCTCCACGTCCACACTGAGTACAGCCTGCTTGACGGCCTAGGCAAGATCGACGCCCTGCTCGACGAGACGCAGAAGCTTGGCATGGACTCGATTGCGATCACCGATCACGGCGCCCTCTACGGGAGCGTTGAGTTTGTGCAGGCGGCAACGAAACGCGGCATCAAGCCGATCATCGGCGTTGAGACCTACGTCGCACGGCGGGGGATGGCCGACCGCGAGGGGAAGGCGGATCAGCAGCCGTTCCACCTTGTCCTTCTCGCGACGAATGATGTGGGCTATAAGAATCTCTGTCGCCTTGTCACCGATGCGCACATCGACGGCATGTACTACAAGCCGCGCATCGATCTTGAGCACCTCGCACGTTACTCAGAAGGTCTCGTCGGCCTTTCAGGCTGCTTGAACGGCGAGATCGCCCGTGCACTCGAGGTAGACGATGTTGAGCATGCCCGCGCCCTCGCCGGTCGGTACGACGAGATCTTTGGCAAGGACCGCTTCTACCTCGAGGTGCAAGATCACGGGCTCCCGGAGCAGAGGCTGCTCAATGAGAAGCTCTTCCGACTTGCACCAGAGGTTGGCCTCCCGCTGGTTCTGACGAACGATCTTCACTATGTCCGCGCCGATCAGCGTGAAGCGCATGACGTGCTCCTCTGCATCGGTACACAGAGCAATCTCGACACTCCAGGCCGCATGCGATTTGGGAGCGGCGATTTTTATGTGAAGTCTCGTGACGAGATGGCACGCCTCTTCCCCGACCGCCCCGACCTACTCCTCAACACGCGGAAGATCAGTGAGATGGTCAACTTCGAGATGAAGCTCGGCACGATGCGCATGCCAGAGATTGATGTGCCGAGTGGTGAGACGGTGGAGACCTGGCTCACCAAGGAGGCGCAGGCCGGCCTTGTGCGGCGCTACGGCACGCCGAGCCAGCAGGCACGCGACCGTCTGGCCTATGAGCTCGGCGTGATCCTCAAGATGGGTTACGGCGCCTACTTCCTCATCGTGGCGGACTTCGTCGGCTACGCACGCTCGCAGGGGATCGCAACCACCTGCCGCGGAAGCGCACCTGGGTCGATCGTGACCTACGCCCTCGGCATCACACCCGTTGATCCGCTTCTCTACGATCTGCCATTCGAGCGCTTCCTCAACGAGGATCGGGTCACCCTTCCCGATATTGATATCGACCTCGAGGATGCACGCCGCGATGAGGTGATTCGCTACGTCTCGTCGAAATATGGTGAGGATCGCGTTGCGCAGATCATCACCTTCGGCACCCTTGGTGCGCGCGCAGCGTTGCGCGACGTTGGCCGTGTGCTCGGCAAGAGCTACGGCGAAGCAGATCGCATCGCGAAGGCGGTCCCCGAAGCACTCGGCACGACATTTGGTCGTGCGCGTAAAGACCAGAACTTCCAGGCACTCGCGCAGAGTCCGGAGTATGCGCCGATGGTCGCGCTTGCTGAACAACTCGAAGGGGTCGTGCGCAATGCCTCCACCCACGCGGCCGGCGTCGTGATCAGCCGAGATCCGCTCGCCGACATCATGGCGCTGCAGAAGGCGACGAACAGCGACGGACAGATGACGCAGATCGCCATGAAGGGGGTGGAGTCGCTCGGCCTCTTGAAGTTCGACTTCCTCGGCCTCGCAAACCTCACGATCTTGCGCACGGCGGTCGACCGGATCAAGGCCGCCCGCGGGATCGAGATCGACCTTGATCGCATCCCACTTGACGATAAGAAAACGTTTGAGCTGTTGGCATCGGGCGAGACAACGGGCATCTTTCAGTTGGAATCCCCAGGAATGCGGCGCTACATCAAAGAGCTCCGCCCCACGAGCGTCGACGACCTGGCCGCGATGGTGGCGCTCTATCGCCCGGGACCGATGGCAAATATTCCTACCTACATTCGCCGCAAGCACGGCCAGGAGGCGGTCACCTACCTCCACCCGCTCCTCGAGCCGTTCCTGAAGCGGACGTACGGCGTCTTCGTCTACCAGGAGGACATCATGGCGGCGGCCAAGGCGCTCGGAGGGTTCTCCGGGGCAAAGGCCGACACCCTCGGCTATGCCGTACGGAAGAAGAAGGAGGATCTCCTCCAGTCGCTGCGCCCGGAGTTCTTTGCATCAGCAGCGGCACGTGGCGTTGAGTCGAGCGTCATCGAAGAGGTCTTCAAGTCGTTTGAGCCGTTCGCCGACTACGGATTCAACAAGGCGCATGCGACCTGCTACGGCTTGATCGCCTACCAGACGGCCTACCTGAAGGCGAACTACACCGTTGACTACATGACGAGTGTCCTCAACGCATTCCGCAGCAAAGAGGAGAAGGTGGCGGCCGCAGTCTCTGAGTGCCGCCGACTCGGCATTGCCATCTTGCCGCCAGACGTCGATCACTCGGTGCTCGACTTTGAGCCGGAGGGAGATGCGATTCGCTTCGGTCTGCTCGGGGTGAAGAATGTCGGTGCTGGCGCAGCGCAGTCGATCGTTGCAGCACGCAGTTTGGGAGATACGCCACGAACGCTGCAGGAGCTCTTTGAACGCATCGACCTGCGCCTTGCGAACAAGCGTGTCTTTGAAGCACTCGCGAAGGTTGGCGCACTGAATCGCTTTGGCCACCCTGCGCAGATCCTGGCCGGCCTCGACGACGCACTGGCCGCAGGGTCGAGCACGCAGCGTGAGCGCGCAGCTGGCCAGGTTGGTCTCTTCGATGCCGAGCCCGACCTGCTCGCAGGTGCGGTACGCCCACTCCCATCAATCGCCGAGGCACCGGTTCGTGAACGTTTGCGCTGGGAGCGTGACTTGATGGGGGTCTACTTGAGCGACCACCCGATGAATGCACTCGCCCCGCAACTCGCCCCGTATGTCACGACGAGCATTGCAGGGATCGGCGAAGAGGAGCTCGGCGAGGTTGTCGTCGTACTTGGCGGTCTTGTGAGCGGAATTCGCAACATGGTGACGAAGAAAGGCGAGTCGATGGCGATCGTCACACTCGAGGACCTCACGGGGAGCATTGAGGCGGTCGTCTTCCCAAAGACACTCGAAGCGACGCGCACTGCGTGGACAGAGGGCGAAGGCGTGCTCGTCTCTGCCCGCGCCGAACGACGCGGCGACGGATGGAATGTGATCGTCGAGGGTGTGCTCGCGTGGGAAGAGGGGCAGCGACTCGCAGCAGACGAGATTCGTGCGCGCGTCGCAGTGAAGAGCACGCGTAACCCCTACGCACGGCGCGCACCAGTTACTCCGCCAGGTCAGCCGCCCCGCGGCATGGTACCCGAGGGACTCCTCCCCGCAACGCCGCCCGCAGAGTACGAGGAAGCCGCGCGCGGCGAGTCGCTGCGTGAAGATGCTGCACCAAGTCAGCCGATCGAACTCCCCGCCGATGCCGTCGTGCATATCCGCTTCAAGGCCCAACAGGGGCTCGACTCCATGCTGCGTGCGATGCAGATCGTTCGCGAAGAGTTGCGTGCCCGTCCTGGCTCTACACGGGTCGTTGTCCATGTTCCGCAGGAGAACGGCACGCAGCTGCTGCCGATGGAGCAACGCAATGGAATGGCATGGGATCCGAGTTTTGCTTCGCGCCTGCATGATCGCGTCGGGCGGGGGATCGTCGATCTTGACGTTGCCTCAGGAAGTAACACGGCCGAATAGCCCCTGCACGTTTTTGAAATTCAGGGCACACTAGTCGTATGTCAATGCGCGAGTACGCCTCCGTCCTCCTTCGACAGTCGGCTCCTGAGGGGAGCGATTGGCGCAAGATGCCCGTCCTCGCGCGCGCCCTACTCCTTGCTCGCGCCTCCGTCCTTCCGCTCACCATCCTTGGGTCAGGCCAGGGACTGCTCTTCGCCTGGTATCGCGGAACGATCACGGCGACCGAGAGTGGCGTGAGCGGCATCCTGCTTGGCATCGCAGCCTTCCTCGGTGCGAACTTGGCACATGCTGCGAATAATCTTGCGAACGATTGGCGCGACTACAAGGATGGCCTCGACCGGCCAGGATATCCGCGTGCAGACTACTCTCCGCACCCGATTGCGTCGGGGGCGATGAGCGATCGAACCCTCTTGCTTGCAATCGCACTTCTCACCGGCGGAGCCGCGCTCTTTGGTGGGTTCACCATGGTGATGCGCGCCGAGCCGCTCCTTGGCGTCTTTGCTGTTGCGGGCCTCCTCTTGTCGTGGGGATACACCGACCCGCCGCTTCGACTGAAGCGGCGCGGCCTTGGTGAGCTCTCCGTCTTTATCGTTTGGGGCCCACTAATGGGTGGCGGGACCTACCTCGCTGCCACAGGCAGAATCGATGCAACGGCACTCCTTGCAACACTGCCGTGGGGCCTGATCGCGACGGCCGTCTTGTTTGGAAAGCATCTCGACAAGATCAAGGCAGATGCGTCACGTGGCGTCGGAACATTTGTTGTCCGCATTGGTGAGCGTCGCGCGCGCGGTGCCGCAGTCGCTCTCGTTAGTGCCGGCTATATCGCCGTCGCACTCCTCGGTGCAGTCGGCATCTATCCGTGGATCGTCGCGCCACTTGCTGGGCTCGGTGCCATCCAAGCGCTTCCGGCATTGAAAATCCTCGCCGCCCCACGTCCTGCACAGGCACCGAAGGGGTATCCACTCTGGCCGCTCTGGCACGTTGGCGCAGCGTTCATCGCTGGTCGGCCGGCGATGGGGGCATTGATCGTGGGCCTTGTTGCGGGCGCGCTCTTCGCGCTGTAGGAACTAGGTTCGGTTCTTCGCCTCAGGCCTGGCGATTCGATCTGGTGCGGTCGACAGGGCACTGAACTTCGCCAGCTCAACCTCAATCGCAGCAACCTCCGTCGCGGCTGCGCGCCACTCTGCAGATCCAGCAGCAGCTGCTGCGCGCTTCGCCCGTGCGACAGCATGTTCGCGCATCAAGGTAGGACGGTCGGCTCGTGGGGTGAATGCCTTTTCGCTCATCGTCCCTCCTCTCTCCTGGTGCCGAAGGTGGGACTCGAACCCACATGACCTTGCGGTCAGCCGATTTTAAGTCGGATACGTCTGCCATTCCGCCACTCCGGCTCCGCCATATTAGCGCGCCGCCTGTGGGGCACCCCTGTGGGCACTGGTACCGAAGGAGGGACTCGAACCCCCATGACCTTGCGGTCAACCGATTTTGAGTCGGTCGCGTCTGCCATTCCGCCACTCCGGCACCCGTAGATCCTAGCGGTGCCGCATCATACGGGCATGGGCGATGGTGAGCAGCAGGGGGAGAGGGTGCAAGAGGGCGCAGAACGGCTACGCCTCCTGGCGGCCGCGCGCAGCGGCGACGCGGCGGCCTTTGCGGCACTCTTCGCCCCCGACCTTGATCTTGCCTGGCGGATGGCGCTACGCGTTACCGGCGAGCCCGCGCGTGCGGACGATGCCCTGCAGGAGGGGCTGCTGGCCGCATACCGACATCTGGACCGCGTTGAGCCACGTAACCTCCGCGGCTGGTTTGTGCGCATCGTGCAGAATGCCGCGCGCGACGGGGAGCGCTACGAGCGCCGACGCCCAACAAGTCCACTTCCTGAGGTAGGCGAGCACGGGGACGATCCGTGGAGCCGCCGCCCATATGGAGGCTCGGGCGAGATTCCGGCGCCATCTGCTGGGGAGCCCGCAGCGGTCGCAGAGCAGCGCGAGCTAGCCCAACGCCTGCGGGGTGCCCTCGCCGTGATCCGCGAGGAGCGCCGCACGGCCATCCTCCTCGTTGATATCGACGGCTACGACTATGCGGAGGTCGCCGAGATCACGGGCGTCTCCATTGGTACGGTGAAGAGCCGGATTAGCCGGGGGCGTGCGGAGCTGCGAGAGATCCTCGGTGACCTCGCCGGGAACCGAGAGGCAGGGAGAGGCGTTGAGGAGGGGAGATGATACGACCAGATGTTCCAGGACCAGATGAGGGTGAGATGCCCCCCTCCTTGCGCGACGCATACCGCGCAACTGAGCCGGGGCGCACCGCACAGCCATTTGCAGACCGTGCGTTCCGCGCACGCATCGACCAGATCGCCACAGGGCGTGCAGCAGGTGGTCCACTCGCGCGTCTCCTCCGGGGTCTCGTAGGCGGACCACGCCTGGCACTCAATGGGGCCGTGCTCTCTGCCGCGCTCATCCTCTTGAGCGTCGGCGTTCCCGGCGTCCGACCTGCAGCTGAGAGCGAGGCGGTACGTTCAGACGCCACCATGCCACTTGCGGGTAGCTCCATCCCTGATGCTGTCGATAGCAAGGTCCCAGACTTTGCAGCCAGCGAGCCCCCAGCGGCCCCCGTGGTCGTGATCGGCATGACGGGCCTCGCCGTGAGCCTTGCCGCCCTCGCGCTCTCGTACCGACGCCGACGCACCTAGCAACGCGAGGCGCACGGCACACCTGCGCTACGCTCCGTTCATGGGTGAACGACGGCTCCTTCTAGTCGATGCATACGGGCTGATCTACCGCGCATTTCATGCCATCCCGCCGCTCACGAATAGCCGTGGCGTCCTGACGAATGCTGCGTTCGGCTTTACGAGCATCCTCTTGCGAACGATCGCCGACGCGCACCCCGACCGCGCCATTGTTGCCTTCGATGCACCAGGCACCACATACCGGCACGAGCGCTTCCCGGCGTACAAGGCGCAGCGACCCTCCATGCCTGACGAGCTGCGCTCGCAGGTACCAATCGTTCGGGACCTCGTCGCAGCGCTTGGCCTCCCGCTTCTTGAGGCGACGGGGTATGAGGCAGATGATGTGATCGGCACCATTGCCCAGCAAGCCGTTCGCGATGGGTGGGAGGTCGCCATTGTTTCAGGCGACCTTGACATGCTCCAGCTTGTTGGGCCAAAGGTTTCACTCCTCCACACCGCAAAAGGCGGGGCCGACAACATCGTTACCTACGATGCGGCACGGATCCATGAGCGGTATGGGCTCACGCCCGAGCAGATGGTCGACTTTAAATCGCTCAAGGGCGACAGCTCAGACAATATCCCCGGCGTTCCAGGGGTTGGTGAGAAGACGGCATCAAAGCTTATCGCACACTTCGGCTCGCTTGAGCAACTCTATGCACGACTCGATGAGGTTGAGCCAGTGCGCATCCGCGAGCTCCTTCGCGAACACCGCGACGCTGCGTTTGCCGGACAGGGGCTCATGACGATTGACTGCAACGCACCATTGGAGATTCCTGCCAAGGGCGGCGTGATCGGAGAGTACGATCGCGATGCAGCCCTGGCGCTCCTGCGCGAACTTGAGTTTCGCGCCCTGCTGACGCGGCTCCCGCCACTCGCAGGTGAGGATCGCGCAGCGGCAAACGCGGCAGTGAACGCTTCTGCTGCCGCGTCTGGTCTCCGTGCTCCGGTTGCGCGTACGACTGCACCAGCACCAGCAACGCCAGTGCCGCCGAGTAGCTTGCAGCTCGGCTTTGATTTCGATGCGATCAGCGCGGGAAATACAGCAGCTGGAGCGCAAGCTCGCCCCGCCGTTGGTGGTGCTGCAGCGGCCGAAATTTCTGGCGAGATTCACGTGCGCATCGAGCAGGTAAAGCGTGGCGATCTCCAGCTGGCAGGGATCCGCATCGTGGACTCGCCTGATGCAGCAGTGCGCGCGCTCGAGAGCCTCGGGGGCAGTGGTCTGCTCGGTGTAGGTGCGGTCGGCATCGATCGACGCGGACCGTTAAGTAGCCCGGCGCTGGTGATTGCGAGTGCCGACGGAGAGATGATCGCGACCGAGGCTCCAGCGGTTGCCCATGCACTGCTTGTCGCGCTGAACACGAGCCGTCGCCCATTCGCCACACTCGGGGCGAAGGGTCTCGTTGGGGCACTTGTCGTGATCGATCCTGCCGCATCACCCCAACTGGTCGACGATGTTGCGCTCGGGACCTGGATTGCAAACGTGACCCTGCGCAACCCTGGACTTCGTGAGGTGGCGAGCACGCGTCTCGGTGCCGACATTCCCGAGGGCCTATCACCACTAGAAGAGGCTGCACTTGCCGCGCTTGTCTCCATTGCGACGCGAGACGGGATTGAGGCGGAGCTCGCAAGTGCGGGAACGCTCCGGCTCTACCGCGAGATAGAACTCCCCCTCGTTGAAGTACTCGTGCGCATGGAGGTTGCTGGGCTCCTTGTCGACCCAGGGGTACTTGACCAACTCGACGGTGCATTTCGCGCCGAGATTGAGCGCCTGGAGGGTGAGGCAGCGGCCCTCGTTGGCCATGCTGTCCCGTTTGGCTCACCAAAACAGTTGGGTGAACTCCTCTTTGGCGAGCTCAAGCTCTCGCGTGGCAAGAAGACGAAGACGGGCGCCTGGTCGACGGACGCAAGCGTCCTTGAGGAGATCCAGGGCGAGCACCCGGTCGTTGGTCTCGCAATGGAGTGGCGCACGGTATCGAAGCTCCAGAGCACGTATGTGGAGGCGCTCCCAAAGCTCGTCGAAGGAGATGGGCGCATCCATACAACCTTCCAGCAGGCCGTTGCCGCCACGGGTCGCCTCAGCTCGACGGAGCCGAACCTGCAGAACATTCCGATTCGGAGTGAGCTCGGGCGAAAGATTCGCAGCGCATTTATCGCCGCGCCAGGCCACCTGCTCGTTGCCGCCGACTACAGCCAGATTGAACTGCGCATCCTCGCGCACGTGACGCGCGACCCGCATCTCATCGCCGCCTTTGCTGCGGGCGAGGATATCCATCGCGCTACGGCAGCACGCGTGCTCGGCAAGAGTCTCGAGGCCATTGATGATGGTGAGCGCGCAATGGCGAAGATGGTGAACTTTGGGATCGCCTATGGGATGAGTGACTTCGGCCTCGCGACGCGGGCCGGGATCTCACGTGACGCAGCCAAAGCCTTCATCGCGGGCTACTTTGAGCGCTACCCAGGGATCAAGCGTTATATCGACACAATTAAAGAGGAGGCGCGTGCCTCTGGGTTTGTGACCACGCAACTCGGACGGAAGCGGCCGATCCCAGAACTCCGTGCAGCAAACCCTGCACTCCGAGCGGCGGGCGAGCGTGCGGCGATTAACCATCCGATTCAAGGGACTGCGGCAGATGTGATCAAGATTGCGATGATTCGGCTCGCTCCGCGGCTCGCCGAGTTTGGGCTGCGCTCACGCCTCATCTTGCAGGTACACGACGAACTCCTCCTTGAGGCGCCACGTGAAGAGGTTCCACGCCTGGTCCCGCTCCTGATTGAGACGATGGAGGGGGCGCTGGCACTCGATGTCCCGCTCACCGTCGAGGCCAAGACGGGGGAGCGGTGGGACGAGATGCGGCGCTGGAGCCCGCGTGCCTGAGCTCCCTGAGGTTGAGACGGTTGTACGCGACCTTCGTGCACTGTTGACGGGCGCACGAATCACCGGTGCACAGGTTCTGCGGGAGAGGAACCTTGAGACCCCAGACCGTGCAACGTTTGCACATGCGATCACTGGTCGCACGATTACGGGGGCGCGCCGCCGTGCAAAGTGGATCCTCATCGATCTTGATGGCGGGCTCGTCATGCTTGTGCACCTTCGGATGACGGGGCAGCTGCTGATCGTGAATCGTTCCATCGAGCCTGACCCGTATGTGCGTGTCGCACTCGAACTTGCTGACGGACGGCGCATGTATTTTCGTGATGTGCGTGCCTTCGGGCGTGTCGCCCTCGTTGCGCAACGAGAGGATGGCGAGGTGGCGCAGTCACTTGATCCGCATGACGCCCCGCTCTTTGCTGACTACGGATATGAACCCCTCGAGGCGTCGTTTACCCCAGAAGTCCTGCATGCCCTCCTCCGAGCCCACCGCACGCGACTGAAGGTCTTCCTTCTCGACCAGCGCTACATTGCGGGGATCGGGAACATCTATGCCGATGAGGCCCTCTGGCGTGCGCGACTCCATCCACTCGTTAATACGTCGCGTGTGAACGAAGCGCAGGCACTCCTCCTCCATGCCGCACTCGTTGGAGTGCTTGCAGAAGCAGTTGCAGCGCGAGGCTCGTCGATCGACGACTACACAGCGCCGGATGGCGATGGCGAGATGCAGGAGCGGCTCGCCGTCTACCAGCGGACCGGTGAGCCCTGCCTTCGCTGCGGTGCCACCGTTCGACGCGCAGTGATTGCTGGACGTGGCACCCACTACTGCGCACGATGCCAGCGTGCGCCGCGCGGCGTATCCGTACCAACGCGGCAGTCGACGGCGGCACGCGGCCCGCGCTGGGCCGATCGCCTTCATCCCGATGCAGCAGGTGCGACGCGCGCCGAGCGGGCGGCGGCGCGACGCCGTGCAGCGCGCGGCGGCGGTAGCGGTGCGCGAGCATGAGCCTCGTCTCCTTAAGCGGTGTTCGCCGCGAGATTGGCGCAACGATCATCCTCGATGAGGTGCAGGTCAGCATTGCGGCGGGTGAACGGATCGGCCTGGTAGGGCCGAACGGCGCGGGAAAGACCACGCTCCTCAAGATGGTCTCTGGACGGGAGGCGCCAGATGCGGGCGTGGTGCAGCATGCGCGCGGCCTGCGGATCGACCTACTCGCGCAAGAGTCGACGCAAGATCCGGCCCTGCTCGGCGCACCGTCACTCATTGAGGCAGTTCGTGGTGGCGCAGCAGCACTCGTTGCACTCAGTGAACAGCTCCGCGAGATGGAGCTCTCTGGTGCCGCGGGGAGCAGCGAATACGCGGAGGCCCGCCAGCACTTTGACGCAGCTGATGGGTACGGACTGGATGATCGAGTTGCCGACGCACTCCGTGGCCTTGGCTTCCCTACAGAGCGTCACATGGAGTCTCCAACGCGGCTCTCAGGTGGTGAGCAGACACGCCTGGCGCTCGCGCGGCTCGTCATCTCTGACCCTGACCTTCTCATGCTCGACGAACCAACGAACCACCTTGATATCAGTGCAATCGAATGGCTCGAAGGTGCCCTTCGCGCTCGCAAGGGGGCACTCCTCGTCGCAAGCCACGATCGAACCTTCCTCGATGCGGTCATTGAGCGCGTCTGGGAGGTACGCGACCATCGGGTCACCCGCTTCCGCGGCGGGTACAGCGACTATGCGCGCCAGCGCGAAGCCGTAGACGAAGGTGGGGAGCGTGACGCAGCGGAGCGGACAAAGGCAATTGCACGCGAGAAAGAGCTGATCCAGACGTATCGGAGTCATCGAAAATACGCAAAGATGCATGAGCATGAGCGCCGCCTTGCTGCAATCGAGCCACCAGTAGCGCAGCGTCGCGCGGCAACGATGCACATTGCAACAACGGGTGCCAGCCGCGGCCCAGCCGAGGTGGTGCGGGTGCGTCATGCGGTCGTCGGCTACGGCGAGCCCCAACGCGTGCCGATCGCCGAAGCACGAAGCCTCCTCCTCAGTAGAGGAGAGCGAATCGGTATTGTCGGAATGAATGGCGCCGGGAAGACCACACTCCTGAAGAGTGTGGCGGGGATTATCCCTACGCTCGGTGGCAGTCTCGATATCAGTGCTGGAGTGGTCCCTGGCTATCTTGCGCAGGTCCGTGCGGCCGGCCTTCATGGCGCGACAGTCCTCGAGGCGCTCCGTGCCGTGGTTCCAGTAGAGCAGGCACAGGCACGCGCGCACCTTGCACGGTTCCTCTTTCGCGGTGATGAGGTGACAAAGGAGGTGGCAGTGCTCTCCGGTGGCGAGCGCAGCCGCCTCGAACTTGCAATCCTTGGCCTCTTGCCCGCAAATCTTCTCCTCCTTGACGAGCCGACGAACCATCTCGATGTGGACGCATGTGAATCACTTGAGCGATTCCTCCTCGAAGGTGAGCGCACGCTCCTCTTGGTGAGCCACGATCGGAGAATGTTGGAGCGCATCTGTACGGGACTCTGGGTGGTAGATGCTGGACGTGTCGTGCGATTTGATGGCGGCTATGCGGCGTGGCGCAAGGCAGTGGCGGCTGGCTGGAGCGCGGCGGAGGAGGATCGCGCACTGGGGATTCGGCTTGGCGATCATGAAGAGGCCAAGGTCGATTCGCCACGCACTACTCCGGTGGCAAAGCGCCCCGCGACGCGGAAGCCCGCAGCGACGCACGCGCGCGGTCTAAGCAAAGAGCAGGCACGCCGACGCCGAGCCGCAATTGAGGGTGACCTTGACCTCCATCGTCAGCGCAAGGCCGTTCTCGAGGGTTCGCTGACAGATCCAGCGGTACTCTCCTCCTACACCGCACTGGCTGGGGTAAGTGCCGAACTCGCCGATGTCACTGCGGCACTTGAGCTCGCAGAAGAGGCCTGGCTCGCGTTAGAGGGAGAGATTGCTCAATGAGTGCCACACGGGTTCGAGTGATCGGCATCGGCGGCGGAGCTGCCGCGGGGAAGAGCACGCTCGTCGAAACACTGATGCGTGACGGAACACTTGCACAGCGCATTGGTGGCCGCGTAGAAGGCATGAGTGCCGATGCCTACGTGCGAGAGGCTGCGGCACAAGAGCCACTCCGGTCAAAGATCGCTGCACTCTATCCAGCAGCTGTGCGCGCAGATGGTTCGCTCGACCGCACACGTCTCGCTCGTGCTGCATTCGCTACGCCAGCGCTCCTCACGCAGCTCGAGGCGCTTCAGTGGCCACTCGTAGCCGAAGAGCTTCGGGGGCGTATCGCTGCCGCGACCGCGAGTGGCGCGCGCGTCCTCCTCGTCGAGGCGATCGCCCTTATCGGATCCCCACTCGAGCCGCTGCTTGATGCATGCCTGCTCGTTGACCTGCCGAGCGAGGAGCGCCTTGCACGCGCAGTGGCACGCGGCGCGTCGCTGCACGATGCGGTCGAGCGCGATGCCGCACAGGCCATGCACCTTGCTGCGCTCCGTGCAGCAAGTCCGGTTCACATCGATGGCTCGGGATCCCCCGCACATGTTGCGGCGGCAGCAGCAGAGGCGATCGCCGCCCTATGCTCACAGGATGGAGAGAGAGCCGATCCAACCGTCTGAGGGGGTGCCGAGCGCGGGCCTCCCGTTCACCCTGCGCTCCGACTTCCAGCCAAC
The DNA here is from genome assembly GCA_903864185.1 of uncultured Chloroflexota bacterium. Lineage (GTDB taxonomy): Bacteria > Chloroflexota > Limnocylindria > Limnocylindrales > Limnocylindraceae > Limnocylindrus. The sequence continues at coordinate 21,265 of CAIPEX010000009.1, forward strand.
GGGCGATCAGCCGACTGCTATCGAGGGCCTTGTGGCTGGGCTCACCGCCGGCCTCCACCACCAGGTCCTTCTCGGCGCAACGGGAACCGGGAAGACGTTCACCATCGCCAATGTCATCCAACGTGTCCAGCGCCCAACGCTGGTACTCGCGCACAATAAGACGCTCGCGGCACAGCTCTACGCCGAGCTGAAGGAGTTCTTCCCCGATAACGCTGTGGAGTACTTTGTCTCGTACTTCGACTACTACCAACCAGAGGCGTATCTCCCACGCTCTGACACCTACATCGAGAAGGATTCGAGTCGCAATGATGAGATCGATCAGTTGCGCCATGCGGCGACCAAGGCACTCTTTGAGCGTCGCGACGCGATCATCGTTGCCTCGGTCTCCTGCATCTATGGGCTCGGTGCGCCGGTCGATTACGGTGCAACGGTCCTTCGCGTCAGGAAGAACGGCAAGTACCGTCGCGATTCGATCTTGCGCCACCTTGTCGATCTGCAGTATCAACGCAATGATGCGACGCTCGGCCGAGCGAAGTTTCGCGTCCGCGGCGACACGCTCGAGGTGCAGCCAGCCGGCGAAGAGACGATCCTGCGGCTCGAGTTTTTCGGCGATGAGGTAGAGCGCATCTCCGAGGTTGATCCGCTCACCGGCGAGATCCTTGCCGACCGTGGTGAGATGGTGATCTACCCAGCAACGCACTATGTGACACCCACGGAAAAACTCAAAGAGGCAACACGGGACATTGAGGCCGAGATGGAATCTCGCTGTACGGAGCTTGAGCAGTCGGGGAAGATCCTTGAAGCAGCCCGCCTGCGCCAGCGCACGACCTTTGATCTTGAGATGATGCGTGAGGTCGGCTTCTGCTCCGGCATCGAGAACTATTCGCGCCACCTGAGTCGCCGCGAGCCAGGCTCGCGGCCCTGGACACTGCTCGACTATTTCCCAGCCGACTGGCTCCTCGTCGTAGACGAGAGCCACATGAGTATTCCGCAGGTTGTCGGCATGTACAAGAATGATCGCTCGCGGAAAGAGATCCTCGTCGACTTTGGCTTTCGGCTGCCGAGCGCCTTGGACAATCGCCCACTCACCTTCGAAGAGTTTGAGGCGAGCGTGCGCCAGGCGATCTATGTGTCTGCAACCCCGGGGAGCTACGAGCTCACGCATGCCGATAAGGTCGTGGAGCAACTCATCCGCCCAACCGGCGTCGTTGATCCAAAGATTACTGTCGTGCCAACTGCAGGACAGATCGATGACCTCATGCGACGCATTCAAGAACGAATCACACGTAAGGAGCGCGTGATCGTCACAACCCTCACAAAGCGCATGGCGGAAGAGCTTGCCTCGTATCTGGAGGAGGCGGGCGTGCGGGTGCGCTACCTCCACAGCGAGATCGATACGCTCGAGCGGATTGAAATCTTGCGCGACCTACGCCTTGGTGTCTTCGACGTGATCGTTGGGATCAACCTCTTGCGAGAGGGGATTGACCTCCCTGAGGTCACACTCGTCGCGATCCTCGATGCAGATAAAGAAGGCTTCCTGCGCAGTGCTTGGGCACTGATTCAGACGGTCGGACGTGCCGCACGAAACATCGGCGGTGAGGTGGTTTTCTACGCCGACAAGATGACAGAGTCGATGCGCGTGGCGATCTCCGAAACGGATCGCCGTCGCGGGATCCAAGAGCGCTGGAACGCCGCACACGGCATCGTTGCAACCACGATTTCAAAGCCGATCCGTGATCTGAACGATCGACTCAAGGCGGTCGCTGAGAAGGCAGATACGTACGCAGGTGGACGCGGCGGGGAGCTCAGCGAGATCGGCCGAGGCGAGATCGAGAAGCTCGTGAAGCAACTCGAAGCACAGATGCGACTCGCAGCGAAAGAGCTTGAGTTTGAACGAGCTGCAGCACTGCGCGATGAGTTGCGCACCCTGCGTCGCGGCGTGCTCGGCGAAGACCAGTCGGCAGTGATCCAGCGCCTTGCCGAACGTGCCGCGACGGCTGTGGAGCGGATGGGGGAGCGGGGGGTTGCCCCGCCCGCTCCGCCGAAGCGTGTGCCTGGGCAGGTGAGCCGTACCGTCGTGGCCCCAGCGCTCGATTCAGCTGCCGACTGGCTCCCCGGCCTGCGCGACGAGCACGACGAGGGTTCGGATACTCTTCCAGTGAGTAGCGGTGAGGCGGGCGCAGGAGCGCCACAGCCCCCGCGACGGAACACATGGGATCCAAGCGTGACGCCAAACGTCATTAAGCGGCGTGGCGAGCGGCCGAAGCGGAGGGGCTAGTGGGTCAAGACAAGATTGTGATTCGCGGTGCGCGCGAGCATAACCTGAAGGGCATTGATCTTGAGATCCCACGAGACCAGCTTGTCGTGGTGACGGGGATCTCTGGCTCGGGAAAGTCGAGCCTCGCGTTCGACACGATCTACGCCGAAGGTCAACGCCGCTATGTCGAAAGTCTCTCCGCATACGCACGCCAGTTCCTCGGGCAGATGGAGAAGCCCGATGTCGACTCTATCGACGGACTCTCACCAGCGATCTCCATTGACCAGAAGGGATCGTCGCGCAACCCGCGCTCAACCGTCGGCACCATCACGGAGATCTGGGATCACCTGAGGCTCTTGTATGCCCGCGCTGGGACGCCGCACTGTCCCGTGTGCGATCGCCCGATCAGTCGAGTCTCACTCGACCATATTGTTGACGAGATCCTCAAGCTCCCGGACGGCACGCGGTTGCTCGTGCTCGGCCCCGTCCTCCGTGACCGTAAGGGTGAGGGAGAGACGTTCTATCAAGCAGCGCGTAAGGCGGGATTTAGTCGCGTTCGGGTAAACGGCGTGCAGCACGATCTTGATGATGCACCGAAACTCGACAAGAAGCGCAAGCACAGCATCGAGGTGATCGTCGATCGCTTCATCGTGCGCCACCCTGTTGATGAGAAGGGAGCGAAGCTACCGCCGCCCGATCGCAGCCGCCTTGCCGACTCCGTGGAGACAGCGATGAAGCTCGGCGATGGGCTCGTGATCGTTGCCTCGGCGGCCGAAGACGGCAAGCCGGTCTTTGAGGAGCGACTCTTTAGCGAGAAGCTCGGCTGCCCCTACGACGGCACCGTGATCGATGATCTGCAGCCGCGTTCGTTCAGCTTCAACTCGCCGCATGGTGCATGTCCGGAGTGCACGGGGCTCGGCTTCCGCCTTGAGGTTGATCCAGAGCGCGTGATCGACCCAGAGAAGTCGGTGACCGATGGCGGCCTTATCCCGTGGTCGCGCTCACCAGAGGGGAGCTGGTACCTGAAGGTGGTCGTTGCTGCAATGAAGGCGAAACGATGGAACCCGAAGACGCCGATCGGTGAGCTTCCCTCTGCGGCGCAGGAGTATCTCCTCGGTGCAGAGCGCGAGGAGCGGTTCACCGTCACCTACGAAAATCGCAACTACTCCAACACCTACAAGGCGGCATTTGAGGGCGTCGTCGCGAATCTTGAGCGGCGGCACCGCGAGACAGACTCAGAGCTCGTGCGCAGCGAGATTGAGCGCTACATGGTCTCTCGGCCGTGTCCATCTTGTAAGGGTCGACGCCTTAAGCCGGAGATCCTTGCCGTTCGCGTTGCAGGAGAGAACATTGCGCAGGTTGCAGCTCTCCCGATCGGCGACCTTACCGCCTGGATCGACTCGCTCGCATCCCACCTGCCCGATCGCGAGCGAACGATCGCCAAGGCAATCATCAAGGAGATTTCAGAGCGAGCCGGCTTCCTGGTGGATGTTGGGCTCGACTACCTCACAGTAGACCGCGCCGCCACGACGCTCTCTGGTGGCGAGGCGCAACGCATTCGTCTCGCGACACAGATTGGATCGCGGCTGGTTGGTGTGCTCTACATCCTCGACGAACCATCGATCGGCTTGCACCAGCGAGACAATGCACGACTGATTGAAACGCTCGTGCGGCTCCGTGACCTGGGTAACACCGTCCTTGTCGTTGAGCACGACGAGGAGACGATTCGCACAGCCGACTGGGTCGTCGACATTGGCCCAGGCGCAGGAGAACATGGCGGACGCGTGATCTCGAACGGCACGTTCAAGCAACTCCTCGCCGCCAAGGAGTCGATCACCGGTGCCTTCTTGCGCGGCGATCGGGCCGTTCCGGTGCCGAAGACGCGCCGATCTGGGAGCGGAAAATCGGTTGTGGTGAAGGGGGCGAGCGAGCACAACCTCAAGAACCTTGATGTGGAGTTCCCCCTCGGCAAGTTTGTCGCCGTCACAGGTGTCTCGGGGAGCGGCAAGAGCACGCTCGTTACCGACATCTTGCAACGAGCACTTGCTCGTCGACTCCATGGGGCGAAGGAGCGGCCGGGCGCCCATGAGCGTGTGACAGGGCTCGACCAGATCGATAAGGCAATCGAGATCGACCAGAGCCCGATCGGCCGCACGCCGCGATCGAACCCTGCAACGTATGTCGGCCTCTTCACGCCGATTCGCGAGCTCTTTGCAGCAACGCAAGAGGCGCGTCTCCGCGGCTACTCCGCGGGCCGCTTCTCGTTCAACGTCAAGGGTGGTCGCTGTGAAACCTGCTCGGGCGACGGGATCCTTCAGATTGAGATGCAGTTCCTCCCCGACGTGTACGTACCGTGCGAAACCTGCCAGGGGAAGCGCTACAACCGCGAGGCGCTTGAGGTGACCTGGAAGGGGATGACGATCGCCGACGTGCTGGAGCTGCAAGTGGAAGACGCACTAGAGCGCTTTGCAGCGGTACCCGCGATTCGCAATCGCCTTCAGACACTGAGCGAGGTTGGGCTCGGCTATCTACGCCTCGGGCAGCCTGCAACCACCCTGTCGGGTGGCGAGGCTCAGCGCATCAAGCTTGCAACGGAGCTTGCACGCCGCTCAACGGGACGGACGATGTATATCCTCGACGAGCCAACAACGGGGCTGCACTTCGCCGATGTGGAGCGACTCCTCCACGTGCTCCATCGACTCGTTGACGCGGGCAATAGCGTTGTGGTGATCGAGCACAATCTCGACGTGATCAAGACGGCCGACTGGGTGATCGACCTTGGTCCCGAAGGCGGAAGCCGCGGTGGCGAACTTCTGGCAGAGGGCACCCCAGAGCAGGTTGCAAAGGTGAAGCGCAGCCATACAGGGCGCTACCTCGCGCTGGCACTACGCGGCGATCCGATTCACTCGTTGGAGTGAGCGTGGCAGAGCGCGAACTTCCCCGACACGCGGACCATGCCCTTGATCGTGCGGGCCTCCACGCCGCACAACTCCTCGAGCGTGCGCTCGATCAATTAGTCGATGCTGCCCAGCGTGCACGCTTCGCTCCCTATCGCGCGCTCGCTGCCGATCTTCGCGACGCACGGGGGGAGGCACTCCGGCGGAGTGCTGTCACTATTCGCGCCGCTCTGGGCCCAGGCGACGGACTTGCCGATGTGGTCGACGCGGCAGCGGTCACGGAACTCCGGGAGGCACTCGATCTAGTGTTGCGGATCTTGAATCGTCGGTCGGCGCTGCGCGGTCGAGTGTCTGTTGCTGATGAGCACTAAGCGCAGCGTTGTTCAGCCGGCACCGCCAGAGGCGGTCGCGGCCGCACTGAGCGCCCTCCCAGACGCACCCGGCGTCTACCTCTTCTCGGATGCGTCTGGTCGCGTTGTCTATGTTGGAAAGGCAACGCGCTTGAAGCAGCGCGTGCGGAGCTATTGGCAGGCGAAGGGCGAGCCCGGAGCGCATCGGATGCGCGATGAGATCGCCGCCGTTACCGCCATTGATTGGACGGTTACCGACTCACCGAAAGAGGCACTCGTCCTCGAGGCGAACTTGATTCGGAAGCATCTGCCACGTTTTAATATCCGACTCCGTGATGATCGATCGTACCCGTATATTCGCGTGACGAATGATCCGTACCCGCGCATTGAGCGCACCCGCCGCATCGTGCGCGATGGCTCGCGCTACTTCGGCCCATACGCATCTCCCGGATCGGTGAATACGGCCATGACGGCAATTCGTCGACTCTTCGTATTCCGCACCTGCGAGATCGCCATCACGCCAGGGGAGCAGGCACTGCAGCGGCCCTGCCTCCTCTTTCACCTCAAGCGCTGCCAGGGCCCATGCCTGGGCAACGTAGCGGTAGACGAGTACAGCGCCGAGATCGCGAGTCTCGAGCTCTTCCTTTCCGGTCGCTCGTCGCGTGCCATCACTGCGCTCAAGGAGCGCATGGTTGCTGCGAGCGAGCGCGAAGCCTTTGAAGACGCAGCACGGATCCGCGACACCGTTTTGGCGCTTGAGACCTCGTTTGAGGCGCAGCGGGTTCCACCTGCTGGCCGACCAGACGAGGATATTCTCGGGGTGGCGCGCCGAGGAGAGCGGACGGCGGTAGCCTGCTTTCAAATTCGAGACTCAGCACTCGTCGGGCGCGATGTCCACCGAATGGATGCGCGCGGTGCGGATGACGCAGAGATTCTCGCCGCATTCGCCGCGCAATACTATGCGCGCGCAGGAGAGATTCCACCATCGATCGCGACCGCCCTACCGATCGATGACCCAGAGGTTGCGGAGTTCCTCACCTCTCGTCGTGGCTCGAGTGTGGATTTTCGCTTGCCGAAGCGCGGCGACCGCGCACGACTCTTGCGGCTTGCCGAGCGCAATGCAAGCGAGTGGCTTGCCAAAAATGAGGCCGAGGAGGATGCCGATCGAGAGCGTGCGGAGACGGCACTCGCCTCACTCGTTGCCGGCCTTGGACTTGAGCAGATCCCCATGCGCATTGAGTGCACCGACGTCTCGACCATCCAGGGTGCATTTACCGTTGCTGCACTGACCGTTGCGGTAGATGGGCGCCTTGCGCCAAAAGAGTACCGACGCTTTCGCGTAAAGGGGGTCCTTGGCCAAGATGACTTTGCCGCGCATCGGGAGGTGTTGACGCGTCGATTTGCGCGTGCCGCTGCGAGTGGATCGCGCGCTGGCGAGGCAGAGGCAGAGGCGTGGGCACTGCCAGACCTCCTCATCATCGACGGAGGCCAGGGCCAGGTTGCAGCCGCCGCAGCCGCCCTCGCAGAGGCGGGCGTGCACATCCCGCTCTTCGGCCTTGCAAAGCAACGCGAGGAGCTCTGGCCTGCTGGTGCACGCACGCCAATCCTCTTGTCGGCGAGCGATCCAGGCTTGCGACTGCTTCAGCGGTTGCGTGATGAGGCGCACCGGTTCTCGATCGGCTACCACCGGACGCTGAGGAGCAAGGCGGCAACGGTGAGTCGCCTTGATGAGATTCCTGGCCTGGGGGCTACGAGGCGGAAGGCGCTCCTTCGGCGATTCGGCTCGGCTGCTGGGATCGCTGCCGCGAGTGTTGAGGAGCTCGCTGCTCTCCCCGGGATTGGGCCGGCGCTTGCCGCTCGGATCGTTGCCACGCTCGCAGCGGAGTAGGTCGGGCGAGGGTTCGCCGCCCCCTGCTAGGATTCACGCAATGCGTAGGGCCACCCCGTTCCTCATCCTTGCCGTCGGGCTGCTTGCCCTGGCTATTGACCTACTCCCAAACCTGAAGCTTCCTGCTGCAGGTGGCACCACGCGACCCATCGAGACCAAGCTCGGCCTCGACCTCCGTGGCGGCCTCCGTGTTGAGTACCAGGTGCAGAAGGTTGGCGACCAGGTAGCGACCGCGGCCGATGTGGCAACGATCCGCGACATCATCGAGCGCCGCGTCAACACAACTGGCGTCGCCGAGCCACTCGTACAAACCCAGGGGAGCGACCGCATCGTTGTCGAGCTCCCTGGCGTGAGCGACCCAGATGCAATCCGTGCGCTGCTCGGCACAACGGGGCGACTCGATCTGATTCCGCTCCCACGCGATACGTACGGCTACGTTGATCTCGCAAGCGGCCAGACAACGACTGGCGTCTCTGCTGTGCCCACTGCCGGCACGAAGCTGACCGACACGAAACTGAAACCACTCTTCTCGGGCGACCAGATTGCGAGCTCCAATGTCGCAACCGATTCAACCGGTCGTCGCGTGGTCGCCTTTACGCTCAAGAGCGAAGGTGCCGGGCTCTTCGCGACATGGACCAAGGCAAACCTCGGATCGTATTTCGCCATCTCACTCGATGGCACGGTTGTGTCGGCGCCGTACATCCAGTCGGCAATCACCGGTGGCGAAGCACAGATCAGCGGCGGCGGTGCCTCGGGCTTCCCGCTTGACGAGGCGACGAATCTCGTTACGATCCTTAAGTTCGGCTCGCTCCCGTTCCCAATCGCAGAGATTGGTGTCACCTCAGTAAAGGCAACCCTTGGCGCCGCGTTCCTCAGCCAGGCAGTCTTTGCGGGCCTTGTGGGGATCGTGCTCGTCTTCTTGTTCATGCTCCTGCACTACCGCCTTGCTGGTGGCGTTGCAAATATTGCACTTCTCTTCTACATGCTGCTCGTGCTTGCGATCTTCCGTGTGGTCCCCGTTACCTTGACGCTTGCAGGCATTGCAGGGTTCGTACTGTCGATCGGTATGGCGGTCGACGCGAATATCCTGATCTTTGAGCGCACCAAGGAGGAGCTCCGCGTTGGGAAGCGCGTGGGCCCTGCTGTTGAGGCGGGCTTTAGCCGCGCCTGGAACTCAATCCTGGATTCGAACGTGTCGAGCCTCATCACCGCATTCATCCTCTTCTACTTCGGATCCTCGACGATCAAAGGATTCGCGTTGGTCTTGATCATTGGCGTGCTCTGCTCGATGTTTACCGCGATTACCGTCACGCGCCTGATCCTCCGCGCCGTCATCAAGCGCGACCGATTTGCGTCGCCATACCTCTACGGCATTTCTGCAGGTGATATCCCAGCGGCGCTTGAGGGGACGCAACGTGGATAAGATCATTGCTCGGAAGCGCTGGTTCTTCCTCTTCTCCCTCCTCGTCACGATTCCTGGCCTCTTCTTCATTCTCGCCACGCCGCTCAGTGGGGGGCAGGTCGGCCTGCGCTTCGCAATCGACTTCACGGGTGGAACGGCATGGGAGTTCCGTCCAGAGACGCCAGCTGCAACTGAGACGGTTCGCCTTGCCGTCGCGAGTGCCGGCCACCCAGAGGCGATCGTGACCGAGGTCGCATCCGGATTCCTTATCGTGAAGACGAAGCCGCTCGATCTACAGGACGGCAGCACGGGCAGTGCTACGGCCGGGCAAGAGCTCGCGAAGATTCGTACCGCAGTTGTCACCGCGATCGGGCCCATTGCAGAGGAGGGCTCTGTCTCAACGGTCGGGCCCGTCGTGAGCAAGGATCTGACACAGCAGGCCGCACTCCTCGTGGTACTCGGCTCCATCGGGATCCTGCTCTGGATGACCTACCGCTTCCGGAACCTGCGCTTCGGCATGGCTGCGCTTGTCGCGCTGTTGCACGACGTGATCGTCACCCTTGGGTTCTTCGCCATCGCTGGCACCGTAGCCGGCCTTGAGATTGACGCACTCTTTGTGACCGCAATGCTCACGATCATCGGCTTCTCGGTGCACGACACGATCGTCGTCTTCGACCGCATTCGTGAGAACCTCGTTCGACATGCCGGTGCACCATTCGGCGATATCGTCAACCACTCGATCGTCCAAACGCTTGGTCGATCGTTCAACACCACCGCGACGGTACTGATCACACTTCTGGCCCTTCTTGTCTTTGCTGGTGGCTCGATCCGTACGTTCGTCTTGGCGCTCTTTATCGGCATTCTCTCTGGCACGTACTCATCGATCTTCAACGCGAGTCCGCTCCTCGTCTGGTGGGAGGAACGCGCACAGGCCCGTAAGGCTTCTGCCGCACGAGCGCGAACCGCCTGACGGCACGATCTACATGAGTGCTGGTGGGCTATCCGCCGACCGCACGCTCCGTAATTGGCGCCTGCTTGATGGGCCAAGCTTCACCGATGCGCCGGATCCGGTGCACGCTGCTCTCCCTGGAGATCTTGCGCTCCCTTTGCGACTCCAGCCGATGCTGCTCGCGCTTCTCGCGCGCCGCAACATTGCACATCCAGAGGCGATTGCTCGCTTCCTCGACGTACGCGATCGGACGCTCCATGACCCGGTTCTCCTGCCAGATGCAGCTGGCCTCATCGCGCGACTGAAGGAGGCGGGCGAGGGAGGCGAGCCAGTCCTCGTCGTTGGCGACTTTGACGCAGACGGTTTAACGGGCGCTGCGATCATGATTCGAGCCCTGCGGGAGGCGGGCGCAATCGCTGAGGGCTACATCCCCCAGCGCGCAGCAGATGGGCATGGGATTCCTGTTGGAGCTCTGGCGGCCGCCCAGGAAGATGGCGTCGAGCTTCTCCTTGCGGTCGACTGTGGGACCGGCGACGTTGAGCGAGTGGAGGAGGCGCATGCTGCGGGAATTGCTGTGGGGATCATCGACCACCATGCGGTCCCAGCGCGACCAGCGCCAGCGGATTGGCTCGTGAATCCACACCGTGCAGACTCGACCTACCCCTTCCCGCACCTCGCTGGGAGCGGCCTCGCATTCAAGATTGCCCAGGGGCTCCTCGCCGACCACCCAGAGCGACGGAGGATCCTCGGCGAGCTCTCTGTCCTCGCCATGATCGGCGGGATCGCCGACATGGTTCCAGTTGCCGATGAGTTCAGGACGATCGTGCGTTCAGCACTCCGGGTACTGAATACGCCCGGAGCAGCCCCAGCAGGCATCACCGCGCTGCTCGCACGAGCGGCAGCAGAGGGGCCGCACCGCGTCGATGTGGTGGGCTTCACTCTGTCGCCGCGCATCAATGCAGCCGGCCGCATTGGCGACGCGCGACCCGCGCTCGATCTGTTGACTGCAGAGAGCGGCGCAGAGGCAGCCACATATGCGGAGCAGCTCGAAGAGGCAAACGTGCAACGGAAGGAGATCATGCGTGACGCGCTTGCCGAGGCGCGAGCGCTGCTCGGACTCGATGGCGCGCCGTTTGATCAGGAGCGCGCGTTTATTGCTGATGGTCTCGTCGCGATTCGCGGCCCGTGGTCTCCCGGCGTGCTCGGTCTGGTGGCAGGACGGCTCGTCGAAGAGTTCGGTCGCCCAGTGCTGGTTGGCCATGAGACCGCACTCGGAGAAGATCTCGGTGTACCGTCAGAGGTGCGCTGCTCAATCCGCGCTCCGAAGGGCTATTCGGTCGCGCGGGCCCTCGCAGCGTCGGGTGCGCCACTCCTTCGTCATGGTGGACACGACGGTGCGGGCGGCTGTTCGTTCCACGCAGGCGACTGGAACGCGGTCCTCCTCGCGATCTCAGCACAGTTTGCTGCGCAGTCAACCGTGCAAGCCCCCGAGCTCGTCGTTGATTTGGAGCCGCCTGCTGGGAGCCGCACGCTTGCCGATCTCGCGCTGCTGGTAGATGCACTCGCCCCAACGGGTATCGGCAATCCCGACCCACTCTTCCTCTGGCGCAACGTCACGCTTGCGGGCGTGCGCTTAGTTGGCGATGGTCGGCATGCACGCGTGAGTGTTCGTGTCGATGGGCAGACCGCTGAGGGGATCGCCTTCGGCAGACCCGACGCCGAACAGCTGACGGGGAGCCTCGTGGATCTCGTGGTGCGGATTAGCCAGCGCACGTATCGCGGCAGTGCAAAGGTCGAGATTCAGGTCGTTGACCTCCGACCCGCTATCGTTGCGCCATGAGCAATCCGCGTTCGCTCCAGCCACGACGCCGCAATGACCGGCAGGCGCCCCGCCCGTTCCACACGGCACGCTCGATCAATCTACCCACCACCCGCCCGCTTACACCGGGTCGCCCAAGTTGGCGTGGGCGCGGACCGTTCTTCGCGCCGCTCGTCGCAGCGCTCCTTCTGATTGCGGCAGCTGCGACAACGCTCTATGGCATGTCGCTCACGTCAACAAGCAGCGCAAGCCCTGATCCTGGAGGCGCGGTTCGTGATGGCGTCACCATTAGTGGCACGATTGCGATCGTTCGTGATGGTGCGGTGTGGGGCGTCACGGGTGACCAGATCGTACAACTCACACGTGGGACGACCGATGGCGAGATTGCGTGGAGCCGCGCGGGTGATTGGCTCTACTTTATTCGCCAGCGCGACGAGACTGGAACGCGGAGAAACTACGATGGAAGCACGACCGACCTCAAGATGCGCGTGCCGACGCTGTTCCAGATCGCAGTTGGTGGCGGCGCTGAAGAGTCGCTGCTTGATGGCCTTGTCTCTCAGGGTGGCTCGCTCACGAACAGCGCGTTTATCTTTGATCCTGCGCCAGGACCTGGCGGCTCGATCTATCTCTCCACTGACTATCGCGGGCTGAGCGGCTCTGGCGATATCGGCAGTGATGTGATCATTCGCTACCTCCAGCCGAGCGGCCGTGTCCTTGCCCCTGGATTCCCCGACTATGCACCGTTTGGCCAACAGGACCCAGCCTGGAATAGTGCTGAGACGCAGCTCTACTACGTACAGAACGGCTCTGGTGCAAAAGACTCTGTCTCCCGCATCGTTGCCTACGACGTTGCAAACACGACGACCCGTCTCTTCAGCGGTCGGGGATTCATCGAGCCCGCACCGAGCCCTGATGGACGCTGGATTGCCGCAACCCGCCTCACGACGAAGGGCACCGATGTCGTCATTCTTGATGCGCTTAGTGGAAACGTCGTTGCAGAGGTGACGCGCAACGGCCGTTCGTGGTCTCCAGCCTGGTCACCTGATGGCACGAGTCTCGCCTTCCTCGTCCCACTCGGGAGCCGTGCCGCACTCGAGATCGCGAGCGTGAGCACGGCGGGTGGCGTGCCGACCATTGCGGCATCTGTTCGCGTCTTGCGCGATCCGGTAGACCCAGGGGTACGACCGGCATGGGGTTCGCGCGCAGCGTCCGGCCTCGCTCCCGCTGTTTCGCCAAGCCCGTAGTCATGCACCAATACCTACGGCTTATTGAGAGCGCCTCGCAGCGTGTCGGCACGACGCTGTGCGTTGGGATTGACCCGGTACCCGAATCGCTGCCACAACAATTTTCGCGTGATCTTGCTGGCCTTGCGGCGTGGGTCCGCCTCCTCGTTGAGTCCACGCGAGACCATGCTGCCGCGTATAAGATCAACCTCGCGTACTTTGAGGCGTACGGTGCTGATGGCGTGCGTGTAGCTGAGCAGGTGCGCGCATTCATCCCGTCTGATACGGCACTCATCGTTGATGCGAAGCGTGGTGACATCGGCGCAACCGTTGCGGCACACGCAACGGCCCTCTACCAGCACCTTGGCGCTGATGCCGTAACGGCGAATCCGTATCTCGGACTCGATGCGCTCCTGCCGCTCCTCGAAGACACGACTCGTTTTGTCTACGTGCTTGCTCGAACATCGAACGCAGATGCTGGCGAGTTCCAAGACCTGCGCGTCGCCGCCTCTGGCGCAGCGCAGGAGGAGGCCCTCTATCTCCGTGTTGCAGCCTCCGTCGCTGCGCGCCCTGAAGCTGCCGAGGGTCGCCTCGGGCTCGTTGTGGGGGCGTCGGCTGGTGGCCACCTTGCCCTGATCCGCGCACGTGCAGGCGAGCTCCCATTCCTCATTCCAGGCGTGGGTGCGCAGGGTGGGGATCTTCTCGCTGTGGCGCAGGACGGCGGCGTCATGCGAGGCGCAGCTGCGTCGAGTCCCGCGCGGGGGCTCCTCGTGAATATCGGGCGAGGGATCACCGGAGGTGCCGAGGCGGCACGCGACCCTGGCGCGCACCTTGCCGAACGTGCTGCGGAGTGGGGGGGTCGGCTCGCTATACTCAACTCCTAGGGGCGTTGCCCTTCATCGAAGCACAAGGAGCGCCAGATGCCAAACGTTGGATTTCCTGAATTGATTCTGATCCTTGCCGTTGTCCTGCTCGTATTCGGCCCAGGGAAGCTTCCCGAGATTGGTAAGGCAGTTGGTCGCTCGCTCCGCGAGTTCCGCGAGGCTTCCAGCACCGCAGCGACTCCAGCCGCACCGCGCCAGCGCAAGAGCCCAGCGCGCCGACCGAAGCGCAAGGCGTAAGGCGGCAAGCAGCAGGAGCATCGGCGTATGGCTGCCCGGGCAACCGTAAGCGAGCCTGGCGTCGCGCCGCTCTTTGATCATCTCCGCGAGCTCCGTCGCCGCGTTGGTATCTCACTTGCCGCGGTTCTGATCGGCGCATTCGTTGCCTTCGCGTGGTGCGACCAGATTATCTTTGCACTGCGTGCGCCACTCGACGGCGCAAAGCTCTACTTCAGTGGAGTCGGTGATGCCTTCGGCATTCGTATGCAGCTGAGCCTGATTGGTGGGGTCGTCCTTGCAATGCCGATCTGGCTCTGGCAGGCGTGGGCATTTGTGCGACCGGCGCTGACACCTGCGGAGCGCCGCGCTGCGGGGCCATGGCTCCCGCTTGCGCTCCTGCTCTTTGCACTCGGTGCAGCCGTAGCATGGATCGTCTTGCCGTTTGCCGTCGGCTTCCTCCTCTCGTTTGGTACCTCTGACCTCGTTCCTCTCATCGCTGCCGATCGATACTTTGGGTTTGTTGGCTCACTTGTGCTCATCTTTGGTCTCGCCGCAGAGTATCCAATCCTCCTCGTCTTCTTGGCGAAGGTAGGCGTCATCACCTCTGCCAAGCTGGGCTCGATGCGTCGCACGGCGCTCGTGGTCATCGTTATTGCGAGCGCAGTGGGCACGCCTGGCACGGACCTCGTGAGCCCAATCGTCCTCGCCCTCACGCTCTATGGACTCTATGAGCTCTCCATCGTGTTGATCCGCGCCGGAGGTCGATGATGGGCAGTACGCCACAGCGGATCGTGATCCTCGCGGGCCTCTCGGGTGCGGGTAAGACCACGGCGACAAAATCCCTCGAGGACATTGGCTTTCGGACGATCGACAACTTGCCGCACGATCTGCTCCCCGCCCTTGCCGCGAAAATTGTCGGCAACCCAGTGCGCTTCCCACGCACCTGTCTCGTTATCGATGCACGTGACGGCGATCCTCATGCTGCAGTCGATGAGGTACGGGCCGTTGCTCGCGCCAACGGGGTAGAGACGCGGATGATCTTCCTTGACTCACGCGACGATGTGCTCATTCGCCGCTTCAGTGAGACACGACATCGACACCCCTTCGGTGGCGATGCGCAGTCGCCACGCTCAGTTGCGGAAGCAATTAGCGAAGAGCGGGGGATCCTCAGTAGCATGCGCGAGTCGGCCGATCTGCAGATCGATACGAGTGATATCAGTAGTCGTGATCTGCGCGACCTCCTTGTTCGAGAGGCGTCAGAGGCAGAGCAGGGGATCGCGATTCGGATCCTCTCGTTTGGGTACAAGTATGGCTTGCCACTCGAAGCCGACCTAGTTTTTGATGTTCGTTCAGCTGCAAACCCGCACTGGGTTGACGCACTCCGCCCACTCGATGGTCGCGCAGCAGAGATCCGCGCCTATGTTCTCGCAGACCCAGCTGGCGCACAGATCGCCGCGTCGATGGAGGAGTTCTTCACGAAGAACCTCGCAGCCTACTTACGTGATGGCCGTGCTCGACTGACGATCGCGGTCGGCTGCACAGGCGGGCGACATCGCTCGGTCGTCATTGCCGAACTGATCCGTGAGCATCTCGCGCAGCTGCCTGGTGGTGCGCAGGCGAGCGTCGAGCATCGCGACATCGGGAGGAGCTAGATGCGCCTCCTCTCGTGGCTTCGCCCAGGGATCGGAGTGAAGCGGTGGATCCTCCTCCTCGCTCTTGGTGCCCTGAGCATTGCTGCGGGTGGCGTCGTCTCATTCCCGACCCTTGTCGACCTATCGCCGCTGCTTGCAACCCTCAGCGTCGACGCCATGCTTGCTGGCGGTGCGCTGCTGGCAGGTGGCACACTCCTCACGTTTATTGCTGCGCTTGGGCTCGCGCGGGCCACGCTCATCCCGTATCGCGATGCTGGCGAGGGGGCCTCGCTCATTGAACTCCTTGAGCAGCGTCGCCGTCAGCGGCAAGGCCTGCGCGTTGTTGTGCTTGGTGGTGGCACCGGTCTCGCTACGGTCTTGCGGGGACTGAAGCAGCAGACGACGAGCCTCACCGCGATCGTCTCGATGGCAGATGATGGCGGCTCATCGGGCGTCCTGCGCGATAGCCTCGGCATTCCGCCCGTCGGCGACCTCCGCAACTGCTTGATCGCTCTCGCAGATGCAGAGTCCACCGCCGGTGCGTTGCTCCAGCACCGCCTCCCTGCCGAGGGGGGAGCAACACGGGGGCACCCGATCGGCAATCTCCTCATTGCTGGCGCGATTGCAGAGGAGGGTGGAAGCCTTGAGCGGGGAATCGACCGTGTCCATCGCATCCTGCACGTGCGTGGGCGTGTTGTGCCTGCAACCGAGGTCGGTCTTCAACTGCGTGGACACACACGAGAAGGAGCGGTCGTTGACGGACAGGCTCGCCTGGCGCGAACGCGCGGTATCGCACGCGTCGAGCTGCTTCCAGCGAGCCCCACCGCAACGCAGGCGGCCCTCCAGGCGCTCGCACGCGCAGAGCTGATCATCCTTGGACCCGGCAGCCTCTACACCTCGCTCATCCCACATCTCCTTGTGCCTGGCATCCGCCAGGCACTCAGCGAGCGCACCGCACCGCTCCTCTGGATCGCAAATGTTGATGAGCAAGAGGGTGAGACGGAAGGGATGGACTTGCGCGCGCACCTGACTGCGCTCGAGATGCATGGTGGTGCAGGACTTGTCGACGGGATCCTTGCTACGTCTGTCAGCACAAAGAATCGCCCCACCGCAACCGGGACCCCGATCGCGCCGCACCTCACACCGCGCGCGCAGGGTGAACGAGCAGGTGACCCGCCGATCTATACGCGCGATGTTGTCTCACGGTTGCGGCCCCACCTGCACGATTCCAATCTCCTCGCACGAGCCGTCATGAACGTGGCACCGTCGTTACGACGCCGGTCGCATCGATAGGGCACGTGAGTCGGAGCGAGTCGGATCTCGTCGACGCGATTCGCCATGAGCTCGCGGCGCTTATCCCTGAGCGACGCTGCTGTCAACGGATAGAGCTTGCCGCGCTTGCAGACCCCGGACGCCGCGAGAATATCGGAGCTGTCCGGACGATTCACCTCCTAACCACTCGGCTCGATGAAGAGGCACATGAGGTTGCTGGCGCGAGCGCCGCTGCCCGCAGCCTTGCCAGTGCGCGCACTGCTGCAACACCAGACGCAGGGCAACACTGCAGGCGTGCCTATCTACGTGGGCGACTCCTCGCGCGCGGATCTCTCTCGCTTGCGGCCGGCCGTGCACATCTTGAGTTGGTGCTCCTCCCTGCAGAGGCGCGCTTTGTCGCGACAATCTTACGCCGGGAGTCGCTAAGCGCGATCCAGCGCGAACGCCGGGGGCGCACCGTGTTCGTGTGGAAGGGGGAGGAGGCCGTACTCCATCTCCTGCGGAGCCTTGGCGGCGGAGCCGCACTCAGCGCCCTTGAGGCGCGTGGGGTGGGGCGACAGATGCGCAACAGTCTGAATCGCGTGGTGAATGCAGACACGGCGAATCTTCGCCGCACGATTGATGCCGGCCTTCGCCAGGCGACTGCTGCACGGCGGCTGCTCAAGGCTGGAGCTATTGACGAGGGGGAAGCCGTTGGTCGGGTTGCCATTGCGCGGATCGGGGAGCCGGACGCAAGCCTCAGTGAACTTGCGGAGGCAACAGGGCTCTCACGCTCGTCGGTGCAGCGGGCCCTTGCGGCGATCGAGGCTGCAGCACGTGTGCTGAAAGAAGAAACTCTGCGATGATATGGCTATGAACCGAGGAGACATGCAGCAGCCACTCATCATCGCAAACTGGAAGGCGAATCTCTCGCCCGGTGAAGAGGTCGAGCGCGCACGATCAATCGCGCAGATCGCACTCGAACGAGGACTATCTGCATTCAACGGCATCGACACCCCAACACTCGTCCTTGCCCCGAGTGCGGTTGGCCTTGTGCCGGTTGCCTCGTTGCTCCAGCGCGAATATGGAAACCTGGCCATCGAGGTGGCGGCACAAGATTGCTCTGCTGAGGGCATCGGAGCACACACGGGAGAGCTTGTCGCAGCCAATCTCGTCGGCATCGCAGCGAGCGTGATCATTGGCCACTCTGAACGCAGGGCTGCCGGGGATACCGATAGCAGCATTGGTCGGAAGATCGCGCATGCTGCTGCCGCGGGGCTGCGGCCCATCCTTTGCGTTGGGGATGCAACGCAGTCTGCAGCCACAGAGGCGCGCGTCCCTGAGGTGGTAGGGCAGTTTGAGCGCGCCACTGCGCAGGCGGCGGCGGCAGGATGGCCACTCGATCGCCTCGTAGCCGCTGGTCTCGTCGTTGCCTACGAGCCGCTCTGGGCGATCGGCAGTCATACGCCCGCAACACCGATGGATGCGATGGCGGTCGCACGCGGCATCCAGGGTGCTGGCAATGGGCTTGCTATCCCTGTGCTCTATGGCGGGAGTGTGGATGCGGGAAACGCAGCGAGCTGGTGCGACGAGACACGTGGGCAGGCAGACGGCGCATTGAGCGGCCTGCTCGTTGGTGGAGCATCTCTCGACCCACGTGAGTTGCTCGATATCGTCGGTGCCGCAACGATGCCACGTCGCTGAGAGGGTACGGCGTGCCCCCTACGGCCGTCCTCCTTGTCGTCGACGGATTCGGCATTGGTGCCGGTGATCCGAGCGATGCAGTTGCAGCGGCTCGGATGCCTGCCTGGAGAAGGCTCAGCGAGTCATGGCCGCACGCACGCCTGAAGGCGAGCGGCGCTGCAGTCGGCCTACCGGTTGGCCAGATGGGCAACAGCGAGGTCGGTCATCTCAACATCGGATCTGGCCAGCACGTGCCGCAGGATCTTCCACGGATTGACGCTGCGATTGCCGACGGCTCATTCATCGAAATGCCAAACGTAAAGGCCGCACTCAACGCCGCACGGGGAAACCACCTCCACCTCATCGCCCTCCTTGGACCAGGTGGCGTGCATGGGCACGATCGGCATGCGCTGGCGCTCGCCTCTGCAGCAGAAGCTGCGGGTATCGAATCCGTCGTGCACCTCATCCTTGACGGGCGAGACACTCCGCCACGCTCCGCCGTCAGCTACCTGGCAGAGTTTGAAGCTGGACTTGCGCGGGTCGCATCACGTGCGCGGATCGTCACGGTGACCGGTCGCTACTACGCGATGGATCGGGATACGCACTGGGAGCGCACGGCACGAGCGGTGGCCGCAATCGCCATCGGCATAGGGGAGCGTGCAGCCACCGCAGGAGCAGCAGTTATGGAGGCCTACTCTCGCGGAGAGAGTGATGAGTTTATTCAGCCAACTGTCATTGGCTCGTGGGGGAGCGGTGAGGTACTGCAACCAAGTGATGTCGTCATCCATTGCAATTATCGAGCAGATCGGGCGCGTCAACTTGCACGAGCGCTGGGCGCTGCAGAGTTTACGGATTCACCTCGCCCAACCTCGCTCCCAGTTCAGCTCTGGGGGATGACGCAGTACACGGAAACCGACGGGCCGCCGGCACTCTTTCCTCCACTTATTGTCCCGTCACTCGCAGCAGTCTACGAAGCGGCAGGGCTGCGGCAGTTCCACGTAGCTGAGACCGAGAAGTACGCGCATGTGACCTACTTCTTTAATGGGCGCCGCGAGGGGCCATTCTCTGGCGAGCGTCGCCTCCTTATCCCGAGCTCAAGGGTCGCGACCTACGACCTGGATCCCGCCATGCGCACCAGCGAGATCGCCGATGCTGTCTGCGCCGCCGTCACTGCTGGCGATGAAGCGCTCATTGTTGCGAACATTGCGAGCCCCGACATGGTGGGACATACGGGAAACCTTGCAGCAGCAACCATCGCCTGCGAGGCGGCCGACCTCGCAATCGGGCGGATCGCCGATGCCTGTGCCGCTGCACCGGGCACACTCCTCTTCATCACTGGCGATCATGGTAACGCCGAGGCGATGCGTGCCCTCGACGGCAGCCCGAAGACAAGCCACACGCTCAACGACGTACCGCTCCTTATTGCTGGCGAGGCGGTTCGCGGTCGCCGCCTGCATGATGGAGAGCTCCGTGATATCGCCCCCACCCTCTGCACCCTTGTGGGGATGGCTCCGCCCGCATCCATGACCGGGCACTCGCTCCTCGCGGAGGACGCCGACAGCAGTGGTAGACTGGGCGCACAGAAGAAGTAGTAGTAGGAGGAGCCATGAACCCAGTCCTCGCAGTCGGCCAGATTGTTGTCTGCATCTTCCTCATCATTGCGATCCTCATGCAGGCTCGCGGCGTGGGACTGAGTTCAGCATTTGGCGGCGACTCAAGTGTCTACCGCTCTCGCCGAGGTGTCGAGCAGCAGCTGCTTCGCTTCACGGGACTTTTGATCGTCCTCTTTGTCGCCTTCTCGCTGGTCGGCTACCTCCAGACAAACTAGCCGCCAGGGTGGCGTAGTTTCATGGCAGAGCGCACGCTCCCAAGCGCACGGCGGATCATCACCGCGATCTTGCTTGTCGCCACGCTGGTCACAGGTGGCATACAACTCGGAATCTTCGGCGGCTCCGGTGGGAGCATCGACCTTGGGCCGGGTGTCACCCTCCCAACTGGCGACGGTGCGCTTATCGAGGGGGTGCTCGGTCTCCCGCGCTCGCCCTACCCACTCTTCGCAGAGACTGGCGCCGACCGCGCGCTTGTCGCTCTCACGTATCGCGGTCTCACTCGTCTCAATGAGAGCAACTGGGCAACGCCGGATCTGGCGACGGAGTGGTCGTCGTTCGACAGCGGAAAGGCATGGAACTTTACGCTCGACCCCGCAGCAAGATGGGACGACGGTACCCCGGTCAGCATCGAGGATGTCCTCGTCACTGTAGGAGTCGCGAGCGAGCTGAATACCGCCGGTGGCTATTGGAACTCGATTACCGTTGAGGCCGGCGAGCGCGACGGTGCGCTGATCGCGCGGAGCCCCCGCGCACTTGCGAACCTTCCCGCAATGTTTGCAACGTTGCCACTCCTTCCTGCGCACATCTACAGCGGCCTCGCCGCAAGCGACGTCCTGACGACGGCCCTGAGCGAGCCGCCGCATGGGACTGGCCCTTTCACGGTTGATGCACTCGCGCAGAATGCTGCCTCGCTCAGCCGTCGTTCGGACCTACTCCTTGCTTCTGACACGGCAATCATTGAGCGCAGTACAGGGGCAGGGCATGAGGTGACGGCGATCGGGCTCCGATTCTTTGGCGATGCTGGAGCAGCGCTCGGTGCATGGAACGGTGGATCACTTGACCTTCTCGCTGGCATTGAACACGCTGCTGCAACGGAGTCTGTTGGCACGAGGGGCCGGCTCATTGACCTTGGTTCAACGGTCTTCACGGGAATCGCCACCAACCTCCGCCCAGGCGAGGTGCTCCGGGATCCAAATATACGTGTCGCTCTCGCTGCCCTCCTCGACCCCGCGGCTATCGTGGACACCTACGGTGGCGTCGTCGCACGTACGCCTGTGCCACCAGGCTCATGGGCCTGGGCAAGCACGAAAGAGCAATCAACGGGCACCACATTTGCCACATCCAAATTGAAACGAGCCAACTGGACAATTTCAAATGGCGTCTGGTACTTCCCGTCAAAGAAGCCAGCGCGACTCGAGATCCTCTCCCTCCCCGCGATGGCATTCCCCGCTGATGCGGCGATTGCTGCACAGGCAGCCGCCGCCTGGAATAGCTTCGGGATTGAGACGACGGTAACGGAGCTCACTGCAGATGACCTCACAGCGCGCATCGCACAAGGAGAATTTCGCCTTGCTGTCGTGAATATTGAGATCGGCAGCGACCCAGACCTCTACCCCCTTTATGGATCGGGTGCGGTTCTTACGGGCGGCAACATTTCAGCGATTCAGCTCAAACAGCTTGACGATCTGCTGACCGCCGCGCGCGTGCCAGCAACACTTGAGAAGCGCCAGGCGGCGATGGCCGCGGTCCAGCGCTGGTGCGCCGCCACCGTCTACACCCTGCCGATCCGCTTCGCCGCAACCGAACTTCTTGCGAGTTCACGCGTGAGCGGGGTCGAGCCGATCCTCGTGGAGGAGCCCGAAACCCACCTGCGCGCTGTGCTATCCTTCCGCCTCGTGACGCCGTAAGCGATTATGGGGTCACGAATCGGGTCGAGGTGGCGGAATTGGCAGACGCGCTGGCTTCAGGAGCCAGTGTCCGCAAGGACGTATGGGTTCAAGTCCCTTCCTCGATACCAGCATCCGCGCTGCGGGCGCGGCACCTGTGCCCAGGTGGCGGAATTGGTATACGCGTACGTTTGAGGGGCGTATGACGCAAGTCATCCGGGTTCAAGTCCCGGTCTGGGCACCACATCTCACTCGCTGACGGCAGGAGCCGCAGCCGCGCTCGGGCGGTTAGCTCAGTTGGTAGAGCACCTCGTTTACACCGAGGGGGTCGGGGGTTCGAGCCCCTCACCGCCCACCACACTCCCCCCATGCTCAGTTTCGCGTGAAACGCGTCTGTGCTTCTCACTGCCTGTCTGCGCGCCTGTCTGCGCACCTGCCGGGAGGGGCTGCCTTTGCGGGGCAGGGGAGACCCCACCCGCACCGTGTTTTGCGCCGTACGCCCTCGGGGGGTATCATCTCCGAGTTGGTGCGTA
The DNA here is from genome assembly GCA_903864185.1 of uncultured Chloroflexota bacterium. Lineage (GTDB taxonomy): Bacteria > Chloroflexota > Limnocylindria > Limnocylindrales > Limnocylindraceae > Limnocylindrus. Next base: position 43,744 of record CAIPEX010000009.1, read on the forward strand.
CGGCTGCCTGGCAGCAGTCGTCGGGCCGAGATAGCTCAGTTGGTAGAGCACGCGCCTGAAGAGCGCGGTGTCGCCAGTTCGAATCTGGCTCTCGGCACCATTAACGGTGGATTACGGTGCGGAAGTGGCTCAGTTGGTAGAGCATCACCTTGCCAAGGTGAGGGTCGCGGGTTCGAGTCCCGTCTTCCGCTCCACTCCCTTCGGGGGTCCTTGCCCCTTCGTCTAGTGGTAGGACAGCGGACTTTGGATCCGTGAACCGAGGTTCGAATCCTCGAGGGGCAGCCAAACTATTCGGGCGACGTACCCAAGTGGTCTAAGGGGGGGGTCTGCAAAACCCTTATTCGCCGGTTCGAATCCGGCCGTCGCCTCCAATCCCTCCGATCATTCGGTGCTCCTTGCTATACTCGCTGCAGCCTTTCGGCTCCGGCCCGCCACGCAAGTTGCGTGGGGCGCACCGGGGCGAATCCAGAGGAAGGAGTTGCGCTTATGCGCCGCTACGAGCTCATGCTCATCCTTCGGCCAGATGTGGCCGACGATCGCACGAAGGCGATCTTTGAACGAACCGCCCGATCCATTACGGAGCAGGGTGGAACCATCCTGAAAGATGTCGCGTGGGGCCGTCGACGCATGGCCTACGAGATTGATGGCGTACGCGACGGGGTCTACCAGATCATCGTCTTCGAGGCACCCGCATCGGCCGTTGCCGAAGTGGAGCGCGTCTTGCTCATCACCGAAGAGGTGCTTCGCCACCTTGTCATCCGCGACGAGCGCAAGGGCGCCGCAGCGCTGCGTGACGATGTGATCGACGGCATTGCCGCCGCGAGCCTCGACGAAGATGAGATCCAGGCCGCTGCAGCTGCAAGTGAATTTGCAGCGAACGCGGAGTAGGGGGCTCGATGACGTACGCACGTATTACCCTGATTGGCAACCTCGGTGCCGACCCTGAACTCGCGTTCGATGCGCAGAACCGACCACGCCTCTCCATGCGCGTGGCGGTAACAGAGCGGCCACGTACTGCCAACGCGGAAGAGAAGACCACCTGGTATCGCGTGACCGTGTTCGGCCGCGCCGGTGCCGAGGATGGCAAGTCTCGTCCCGAGAAGCTTGCCGAGTTCTTGCGCAAGGGCCATGAGGTCTTTGTGACCGGACGGCTCGAGGCTCGAACCTATGACGCGAAAGACGGCACAACGCAGATTGGCCTGAGCGTCGTTGCGGATGAGTTCGTGCTGCTGAAGTATCGGCCGCGCGACGCTGAGGGTGGGGCCCCTGCACGAGAGCAGGCTCCGCGACCAGCAGCGAGCACCGACGGTGGCTCGCAGGCCGCGCCAAACGATCTTGACGACCTACCCTTCTAGATAGCAGCGAAAGGAGCATCACCATGCCAGAGGCACCAAAGCGATTCAAGAAGCGAGACGACAAGTTCGGTGCAAGCCGACGCCGTCGCGCCTGTTCATTCTGTACCGATAAGCAGGGGTACATCGATTACAAAGAGGTGAATCGTCTGCGCCGCTATCTTTCGGATCGCGCGCGGATTGAGCCACGACGTAAGACGGGGACCTGCGCACAGCATCAGCGGGAGCTCGGAATTTCGCTGAAGCGCGCCCGCCAGATGGCACTCCTCCCGTACGCGCCAGAGCATCTGCGCTAGTCGCGAGCGAGTATGGCCACGGGAACGCCTCCAGCGGCCGGTTTCCCGAATGCAGAGCGCCTGATTGCCTACTTTGAGGGCGAGTACCGCCCGCTGAGCGAGGCCAAGATCGGGATCCTCTCGCATGCGTTCCTCTATGGGACGGCAACATTCGAGGGCGTGCGCGCGTATTGGAATGCCGATACGTCGACGCTCTACGCCTTGAAACTCGACGAGCACCTGATGCGCCTTCGCAATTCAGCGAAGATCATGCTGATGGACCCGCTCCCGGATGTTGCTGAACTGCGAGGGATCATCCTTGAGTTGCTGCGCAAGAACGCATTCCGCGAGGATGTCTACGTTCGCCCAAGCGTCTACAAGAGCACCCAGGCAATCGGCGTGCGCCTGCACGGACTGACAAATGACACGTATGTCGTTGCGGTGCCGTTTGGCGATTACGTCGACACCGCGAAGGGGCTTCGCTGCGCCACAGTATCGACGCGGCGCACAAGCGACCTTGCGATTCCAGCACGCGCGAAGATTGCCGGAAACTACGTGAACAGTGCCTTTGCGAAGAGTGAGGCCGGTTTGAGTGGCTTTGATGAGGCGATCGTGCTCACCGAGGCAGGCAAGGTCTCGGAAGGGTCAGCAGAGAACCTCTTTATGGTGCGCGGCGGTCGCCTGATCACGCCAGGCGTCAACGACGACATCCTCGAGGGGATCACGCGCGCGGGGATCGTCGAGATTGCACACGAGCTCGGGATCCCCGTGGTGGAGCGTCAGATCGATCGCAGCGAGCTCTACATTGCCGACGAGATCTTCCTTGTTGGCACTGGCGCGCAGGTTGCGCCGGTCTCCGAGGTCGACCACCGCACGATTGGTGCGGGCGGCACCGGCCCACTGACGAAGAAGATCCAAGATCGCTATTTCGATGCGGTGCGCGGGCGCCTTCCTCAGTACGAGCACTGGCTCACCCCGGTTACGAGCGTCTCGCCGCGCTAACCGCGCTAGGGGAGGGTCGGTAGGTCTGCCCCAGTAATGATCTGCACGTCAACGACAACCGTTGGGTCGTCAATGCGCGTCGCCTGCACGCCGAGGAGTCGTTCCAGTAATGCGAGTGTCGCTGGGATCCGCACCTCTGCCCCGTTGTAGACGATGAAGCGTGTGGTGAGGAGGCCGATCTCCGGTGAGGTGATCCCCGTCGGCACAATGGCTGGCGCACCGTTATGGGCAAGCGCAGCGGCAAAGGCGGCGGCCTCACCGGGGCGCCCCGTCCCATTGAGCACCCAGACGCGTGCCCCTTCGCGATCGATTGCGCGCTTGGCGAGCTCTTCTGGGCTGGGCTCAGCTGCAAACGCTGCCTGGATGGCGGCGCGGATCTTTGTGACATTCGGGATCGTTACATAGCCGCGCTGGTCCATTGCAACCGTCTGGTAGTTCGGTGGCGAGAAGACAAGCGAGCGGAGGTTGGTTGTATCGATTCGGCTGATTAACTCAAGGAGGCGCGGGAGGTCGTCTTGCGGGAAGTCACTCTTCAGCGAATCTTTCAGGCTCGTGATGAGCCCGACGATATTTGTACGGATCGACTCAACATCGGTTTGTGCGCGAATCGCTGCAATGACTTGCTGCTGCCTGGAGGCACGATCAAAGTCAGAGCTGCCATGGCGTGAGCGCGCAAAGATCAGAGCCTGCTCGCCGCTCATGCCATGCACGCCGACCTGGATGCGCACGCGGCGCTGATAGCCTGGCGATGCGGGATACGTCTCATCAACGACAGGGTTCTGGGTGACGATCCGTACGCCATCAAGCGTGTCAACGATCTTCTGGAAACCTTTAAAGTTCACCATGACGGAATAGTCGATGGGGATGTCGTAGAACTCGCTGAGCATGGCGCGAAGGGCTGGCATCGGCCCATCGGTGAATACATCTGGATGGTGGCGAGCAATAGCGTAGTAACTATTGATCTTGTTGTTGTACGCATCACCGTAGAGGCCTTGTGCACTGGGCGGGACGGGGAAGTCGACCGTGTCGCGCGGAATGCTGAACATGGTGACTGAGCCTTTGATCGGATCGACACTCGCAACGATGAGCGTATCAGTATTAAAGTCGGCGCTACCACCGCGTTGGTCGATTCCGACAAGGAGTACATTCAGTCGACTCTTCCCGTCCCAGTGCGCTGTGCCACCACTTGGATCTGGAGCCGCTGAGCCGTCCGGATTACTGAAGATGCCGCCGACAAGATCTGACGCGGTCGTGATCCACCCGCTGATATAGAAGTGCAAGCTGCTGCTCACCACAACGGCGAGCGCGAGGCCAACGAGGGAACTGATGAGCGGGCGTACGCCCCCGACACGAACGAATGAGCCGCGCCAAGCATCGACGGCAGAGGCGGCGCGCCAGATGCCCGCAAGGATGTTCACGATGCCAGCAATGCTCAGGCCAAGCGGCGAGATCAGTGCACCAGCGAGGCCACCAAGCCCCTCTGCAACGTAGATACCTGCAACGAGCGCGGTGATGAGGAAGAGCGGGGAGGCAAAGAGGAGTGCGGCGTGCCAGCGGCGCTGATAGGCCTGGCCGAGTCCAGGGATGAGCATGGAGAGTACTGCTGCCGTAAAGGCGGAGGAGCGGGGGGCTGGCGTCTGGATGCTCATATGCGCACGATAGCGCCTCGCTGCGAGAGCCGCGGAGGGCGTGTTTGCCTTCGTGAGGGTGGCGTGGCACGCTCTCACCTATGACAGCACCCAGCACCGCCCGGCCAGACCTTGTTGCACTCGAACACGAGATGCTTGCGCGTTGGCGTGCCGAGGGGACATTTGAGCGTCTGCGCGCACAGACAGCTGGCGGTACCCCGTGGTCATTCCTTGACGGGCCGATCACCGCCAACAATCCGATGGGGGTGCACCACGCATGGGGGCGCACCTACAAAGATCTCTTCCAACGCTTTCACGCTTCGCTTGGAAAAGAGTTGCGTTGGCAGCAGGGTTTTGACTGCCAGGGGCTTTGGGTCGAGGTCAATGTTGAACGTGAGCTCGGCTACACCTCAAAGCGACAAATTGAAGAGCAGGGACTTGCAGGCTTTATCTCCCTCTGCAAGCAGCGCGTCCTCACGTACGCTGCCCGTCAAACGGAGCAGTCGATCCGGCTTGGGATGTGGATGGACTGGAACAAGCCAGAAGAGCTCTTGAAGCTTCGCGATGCCCTCGCGCGTGATCCACTCGCAACTGTTGAGATCGCTGGTGTAACGGGAGCCGTATCTGGCAGCGTGGAAGAGGTGATCGGTCAACTCGGCAGTGCAGAGGTGGGCGGCTCGTACTTCACGTTCTCGGATGAGAACAATGACTTGATCTGGACCTTCCTTGCAAAATGTCACGAGCGTGGCTGGCTCTACAAGGGGAATGACAGCATGCCCTGGTGCGCCCGCTGCGGCACGGGGATCAGCCAGCACGAGATGACGGAAGGGTATGCCGACCGCGAGGACCCTTCGGTCTACTTTGCGCTCCCGCTCGTTGATCGGCCGGGTGAGGCACTCGTTGCATGGACCACCACACCGTGGACGATCCCTGCGAATGTTGCAGCGGCAGTGCACCCCGACCTCGACTACGACCTCGTTGAGTTTGACGGGCGCAAACTCTGGATCGGCAGTGCACGACGTGCCGCAGCACTCGGCGGCGGTGCACCTCGCGCAACGACGATCGAGACGCGCAAGGGTGCCGAGCTCGTTGGGTGGTGCTACCGCGCACCGTTCGATGAGCAGCCTGCCGTTGCTGCAGCACTCGGCGCTGATGGTGCCGCACATCGCGTCCTGGCATGGACGGAGGTCGGTGCGACAGAGGGCACCTGCATCGTGCACATTGCCCCCGCATGTGGCAGCGAAGACCATGCACTCGGCGTCGCCGAGGGGCTACCGATGATCTCGCCGATTGATGAGAGCGGTATCTACCTTGATGGCTTCGGCGAACTCACTGGCCTCGCCTGGGATGCGGTAACCGAGCGTGTCTTTGCTGCGCTAGAAACGGCTGGGAGCCTGGTGCGGCGCGAGCGCATCACCCACCGTTATCCGCACTGTTGGCGCTGTTCAACGCCGCTCGTCTTCCGCCTCGTTGATGAGTGGTTCATCAGCATGGGGCCGGTCTACGAGAAGCCGCGAGACCAACTCTCGCCAGCAGAGATTGCAGCAAGCCTGCGCTACCAGATCATGCAGAGCGTTGATGCGATCACCTGGCATCCTTCGTTCGGCTATGAGCGCGAGCTCGACTGGCTCAAGAACATGAGCGACTGGATGATCTCAAAGAAGCGCTACTGGGGCCTTGCCCTGCCGATCTATCCGTGCACGGCATGCGACACGGTTGAGGTGGTCGGTTCGCGCAAAGAACTTGAGTCGCGGGCGATCTCAGGTGCAGAAGAGCTGAAGGGGCGCAGTGCGCACCGTCCATACATTGATGCCGTAACGATCGCCTGCTCCTCATGTAGCGCACCTGTCACGCGTATCCCCGATGTTGGGAACCCGTGGCTCGATGCCGGTATCGTCTCGTTCTCAACGATGCGCTATCGCGACGACCCAGAGTATTGGAAGCGCTGGTTCCCCGCGGAGTTGATCACTGAGAGTTTCCCTGGGCAGTTCCGTAACTGGTTCTATTCGCTCCTTGCCATGTCTACCGTTATGGCAGGTGCGGCACCAACGCGGAACGTCTTCGGCTACGGGCTCGTCTTTGCGGCCGATGGACGCCAGATGCACAAGAGCTGGGGCAACTCCATTGAATTTGACGAGGCGGCAGACCGCATGGGTGCAGACGTCATGCGCTGGCTCTTCGCCGGATCGCGTCCAGAAGAGAACGTCCACTTTGGTTGGGATGCAGCAGACGAGACGCGCCGCCGCCTCCTTGTGCTTTGGAACGTCAATTCGTTCTTCACCGCATACGCCGAAGCTGCGCAGTGGAGTCCAACTGCATCGGCCCCCGAACCTGCGCAGCGCCCGGTCATCGACCGCTGGATCTTGAGTCGATCTGCCGAGTTGGCAACAAGCGTCGAGCACTCGCTGGCGAGCTACGATCCGCAGCGCGCCGTACGACGCCTTGAAGAGGGGATCGACGAACTCTCCACCTGGTATCTCCGCCGCACGCGCGATCGTTTTACTGCTGCTCCAGGGGCCGATCGCGATGCAGCGTTCGCCACGCTCCACACTGCCCTCCTGACCCTCTTGCGTGTGGCAGCGCCAATCTCGCCGTTCATGACAGACGCGCTCTATCGCGAGCTTGCGGGGCAGCCAGTCGATGTCGGCACACCGCAGGCACTGACGGAGCCGCTTGCCGCTGCCATTGCAGGTGGCCGCGCACCCTCCTCCATCCACCTTCTCCCGTGGCCGAGCCGTGAGAGTGCTGCGTGGCGCGACGAGGAGCTTGAGGGAGCGATGGCAATGGTGATTCGCGCAGCAGAACTCGGGCGTGCTGTGCGTTCAGCCGCAGGGATTCGCACGCGACAGCCACTGAGCCTCGCGCGCGTGGTCCTTGGCACTGGTGCCTCTGCTCCAGCAGAACTCCTCACCATCCTCGGGGATGAGTTGAATGTCCAGCATGTGGAGCAGGTGGATGATGCCTCGGGACTCTTTGAACGGCGCGTCAAGGTGCTCTTGCCAAAGGTCGGGAAGCGACTTGGCGCATCGATGCAGGCGGTGGTGCAGGCGGCACGTGAAGGTGCAGTGGAGTTCCTTCCTGGCGGAGGCGTAAGGATCGCGGGCGTCGAGTTGGCGGCGGATGAGATTGAGGTACAGGCTGCAGCACGTGACGATCGTCATGTTGCGGAGCGAGACGGAGTGGTTGTTGAGCTCGACATAACGCTCACCCCTGAGCTCCTTCTGGCCGGCGATATTCGTGAGTTGACGCGTGCGATTCAAGAGGCGCGCAAGGTTGCGGGCATGGTGGTGAGTGAGCGTGCCGATGTTGAGATCTACGGCGGGTCTGGCGAGCTTTCGGCGCGTCACGGCGAGATCGCCCACGCTGTTGGCGCCGAGAGCGTCACCTTCCATGCATCCACGGGCCCAGCGCATGCCGTGAGCGTGCCCATCTCGAGTGGCGAAGTGGGCGTTGTCGTCCGACGAGTAGGAGCATGAAGCGCCAGCTTTTCGCTGGCCTGAGCCTGCTGATCATCGTGATCGACCGAGTCAGCAAAGGCTGGATTGCCGCGCAGGTACCCGGCGGCCAGCAGGTTGAACTTCTCGGACCATACCTTCGCCTTGTGCACGGCGAAAACCGCGGCGGCCTCTTTGGTCTCATGCAGGGAAGCGCACCAATTCTCGGCCTCTTGAGCATCGGGGTCATTGTTGGCCTCATCATTCTCCATGAGCGTGAGACGGGTCTGCGACCTACGCTCCTGACACTTGGCGTGGCGGGGCTCGTCGGTGGCGCAATTGGCAATCTCATTGATCGGTTTACGCTCGGCTACGTGTTGGACTTTATCGATATGGGGATCGGGAGTTCACGATTCTGGACATTCAACGTTGCAGATATGGGGATCACCATTGGGATCTGCCTCCTCCTTGCAGACGGACTCCTTCCGGACAAAAGTCGCTGGCGCCTCCGATGAGCGAGCGACGGCTGATTGATCTCCCAATCCCACCTGAAGCGGCACGCCAGCGTGTCGATCGGTTTGTTGCAGACCGCGCGGGGCTCTCGCGCACATTCGTGCAGCGGCTCATCAGTGGGGGGCACCTCACGATGGATGGACAGGTCGTACGCGCAAGCAGCACGCTCACGCCAGGTGGCGTGCTCCACTTGGAGATCCCACCCGTTGCAGAGACAACCTTGAATGCAGAGGATATTCCGATCACCGTCGTCTATGAGGATGAAGATATTGTCGTTGTGAATAAGCCAGCGGGACTAGTCGTGCATCCAGCGCCTGGCCATGCAACGGGTACGCTCGTTAACGCACTGCTCCATCACGTTGAAGAACTTCCCGGGATCGCTGGTGTTGCACGCCCAGGCCTTGTGCATCGCCTCGACAAAGACACCTCCGGTCTCTTGATCGTCGCGAAGGGGGACCTTGCACAGTCAAGCCTCATGGCGCAGCTGAAAGCACGACGTGTGAAGAAGACGTATCTCGCACTCGTGCAAGGTGCCGTCGCTGCTGAGGTGGGTCGCATCGAGGCGCCAATCGGCCGTGATCCACTTGAACGCAAGCGCATGGCTGTCGTTGCCGGCGGGCGCGAAGCGACGACTGGCTACCGCGTGCGTGAACGGTTTGCAGGCTGGACACTCCTTGAGGTCGACCTCGTCACCGGACGCACCCACCAGATTCGCGTCCACCTGACCGAGATCCATCACCCCATTGCAGGCGACCCTACGTATGGCAACGGCACGAGCCGTCGTGGCCCAGAAGGGCTGACCCGCCTCTTCCTCCATGCCTGGCGCGTCAGCTTTACGCACCCGCGCGATGGACGACTCATGCGCCTTGAGGCGGAGCTCCCGCCAGAACTTCTCGCGCCGCTCGATGCGCTACGGTTGGCCTCCAGTAGATCGGAGGGGTGATGGAGCCACAGCAACGCGATGGGGCACCTGGCGCTCAGGTCATCGTGATCTCTGGCCCAAGCGGCGTGGGGAAAGACACCATCATCAATGAGTTGCGCCGCCGCCCCATCGGACAGGCGTTCCACTACGTGGTCACCTGCACCACGCGCAAGCCGCGCACGGGTGAAATGAACGGCGTCCACTACCACTTCCAGACCCCAGAAAGCTTTGAGGAACTACGCGCTGCTGGAGAGCTTCTCGAGCATGCCACCGTTCACGGTCGCTCGTATGGCACCCCGCGTGAAGAGGTACGCACGGCACTCGCTGCTGGGCAGGATGCGCTGTGCAAGATCGACGTGCAGGGCGCACGAAGCATTCGAGCGATCATCCCTGAGGCGCTCTTGATCTTCATTGCACCGCCATCACCTGAGGCGCTCGCACAGCGACTTGCTGGTCGTGGGACCGAGAGCGCAGAACAGCTCGTTGCCCGCGCGCACACTGCAATGGTTGAGATGGAGCGCGCAGGCGAATATGACTACATGGTGATGAATGAGACTGGCTACCCCGAAGAGGCTGCCGCTGAGGTGGAGCGAATCGTTCTCGCTGAGCGTGCCCGTCACCCGGAGCGCCGGATCCGAGTGTGAGTGCCGAGGCACGCCTCGCGCAGATCGTTCGCGTTGCCCTTGATCTGCCTGGGTCACCAGGCGAACGCCTCTACGACTACGCACTCCCTGATGGCCTGCACGTTGGGATCGGTGACGGCGTGGTCGTACCGTTTGGTGCACGCCGCGCCGTAGGGATCGTCGTTGCATGCGACACAACGCCACCCGAAGGCATTCTGGTTAAACCGCTTGAGTCACGGATCGGCGAGAAGCCAATTCTCAGTCCGCGCGTGATGCAGCTTGCACAAGAGATTGCCGACTACTGGGCGGCACCACTAAGCATCACCCTGCGATCACTCTTGCCCCCCGGCCTACTCGACAAGGTGGAGCGCATGGTGCGCATCACTGCAGCCGCGAGTGCCGAGGGGCGCTCCGCAGCGAACCGCTTGGGAATCGGCGAGGAGTGGACACGTGTCGATCGCCTTGCTGGCGCACGTGGAACCTCGCGCCCGGCAATTCTCCGCCAGATCCGTGCGCTCACAGCGACGGGCGAGATCGAAGCCTCGTGGCATCTCGCAGCGACGGGTGCGCGCAGTGTGAGCGAAGAGTTCGTCACGCTCGCAAAAACGAGCAGCGACGAGTTGCCGCGCCTCGGCGCACGGCAGGCAGCTGCGTATGCAGCGCTCAAGACTGCTGCCGAGCAGGGGGGCGGAGGCATTCCTGCGCGAAGTCTTCCCGGCGGCCTCGCCACGGCGCGGCGCCTGGCAGAACTCGGGCTCGCAACGATTGACGTACGCCGACGCGAACGCGTTCACGCAGAGCGGCGCAGTGGTCGTGCAGATGTGGCGACCGCGATCATCGAGTGGAGCCCAGAACAGCGCGAGGTGATCGGCATCGCTGCGCAGCAGGGCGCCCACGTAACGCTCGTTGATGGGGCCCCTGGTTCCGGCAAGAGCCGAGCGGCCGTTGAGGCGGCCGCACGCGTCATTGCGACCGGTCGCTCAGTGCTCTGGCTTGTTCCCGAGACGTCGCATGCGAGCCTTGCACTCGACCTGCTTCAAGCCGCATCTGATGCGCCCATTGAGATTGTGCATTCCGGGATGAGCCAGGGTGGGCGACTCGATGCGTACGATCGTCTCGCTAAGTCAACCCCACACATTGTCGTTGGAACACGAATAGCAGTAGGGGCGATCAACGATGCAATCGGCCTTATCGTGATGGATGAGGAGCACGAGTCGGGCTACAAGTCGGATCGAACGCCACGGCTTCATGCACGTGAGGTTGCCTGTATGCTCGCGCGTCTCCATGCGGCACCGCTCATCCTGCTGAGCGCAACCCCCTCGATTGAGTCACTTGCACGAGCCGCCCGTGAAGGGTGGGGGAGGATCACCCTCTCGCCGCGCGCAGCAGCACCGAAGGTTGAGGTCGTGGACCTGCGCCAAGAGCTCGAAGACGGCTGGCGTGGAATGGTCAGTCGATCACTGCTGGCGCACCTCCGCGCACTTAACTGGAGCGCGGGCGCACAGGCACTACTGATCATCAACCGCCGTGGCCTCGCCTCGGCCTTGCTCTGTCGCGATTGCGGCGCCGCCCAGTCGTGTCCGTCATGTGAGCGGCCGCTCATCCTCCATAGCGCCGGATCACTCCTACGCTGCCACGGGTGTGGCCTTGTTGCGGAGCCGCTCACCCGGTGCCCTAGCTGCAACAGTGCACGGATCCGCCCGCTTGGTGGAGGCACCGAAAAACTCGAGGCGGAGATCCGTACCCTCTTCCCAGAGCAGTCTGTTGACCGACTTGATGCCGATGCTGCCGCCCCCATCGGTGCTGCAGATCGCATCCTTGACCGTTTTAGGTCGGGCGCAACACAGATCCTTATCGGCACAGCGCTCGCCGCAAAGTCGCTGAACCTGCCGAACCTCGCACTCGTTGGGATCGTGAGTGCAGACACTGGACTCCTCTTGCCCGACGAGCGCGCCGCAGAGCGTACGGTTGCCTTCATTGTTCAGGCGGTCGGGAGGCTCGGTCGCGGGAGTGGGGCAGGACACGCTGTCATCCAGAGCTACCGCCCCGAAGACCCCGCGATTCTCGCCGCTGTGCAGATCGCTCGTGGCGGATCTGTTGCTGCCTGGCGCGAGATAGAGGTGTTGCGTCGCCAGCAGGCTGGCGGCGCACCCTTCCTTCGCACGGCAAAACTTACTGCCACTGCAACGACGGCAACAGGGGCACGCCGCGCTGCAGAGGCGCTCCACGCGTCAGTGAGCGAGCGTACCGCTGGGGATGCGACGGTGCGGCTCTATGGCCCAGTACCGGCATGGATTCCACGGCGCGCTGGACGGTGGCGCGAGCAGGTCATCTTGCGCTGTGCCGACCCGCTCCCGATCGTCAACTCGCTCACCTCGCGTGATGTGAGCATCGACCTCGATCCGGAGACCCTCCTCTAGAAGTTCTCGATCGGCTTGCTAGAATCCAGACATGAGTGTTCGCCCGATCCTCCTTCTTGGTGACCCGCGCCTGCGCCTTGCTGGCGCACAGGTGGATGCCTTCGACAAGCAACTCGCCGAACTCATTGACGACCTCGTGCACACCATGCGTGCCGCACCAGGGGCCGGGCTTGCCGCGCCACAGCTCGGCGAAGCGCAAAATGTCGCCGTCGTTGAGGCACACGGACGCATCTATGAACTGGTGAACCCCCGCATTGTTCGCGAGAATGGCGATCAGCGCGATTATGAGGGCTGCCTCTCAATCCCTGGGTATGTCGCAGAGGTGACGCGGCGCGAGAAGGTCTGGGTGGAGGCGCAGGATCGCCGCGGGAGACTCTATAAGTTCAGCGAAGAGGGGTTCCTTGCTCGTGCCGTCCAGCACGAACTCGATCACCTCAAGGGGAAGCTCTACATCGACTACCTCGACTCGCTTGACGACCTCCTCCCCGTCGTTGATGGCGAAGACGAAGATCCAGAAGATCCCGCCAATTCCCCAAAGCGTGCCGCACGAGAGCGTCGTGCCAAAGCTGCGCGAGCCCACAGTCACTAAGCATCGCCTGATCCTGATCGGGAGCGGCGCGTTCGGCGTGCCATCATTCGCTGCGGTCGCTGCCGACCCCCGCTTTGACGTGCTGGCAGTCATTACACCCCCTGCGCGCGCCTCTGGCCGCGCGAAGGAGCTCACGCCAACGCCAGTGGCGCACTGGGCAGCGGCTACAGGGCTCCGCGTCATTGAGATTGCGCGCATCCGAAACCCCGATTCGATTGCGCAGGTCTTGGAACTTCAGGCAGATGCCGCCTTCCTCGTTGATTTTGGCCAGATCATCCCTCGCGGTCTACTGAGCGGCCTGAAGCACGGCGTCGTAAACCTTCACCCCTCGCTGTTGCCGCGACACCGCGGCGCGAGTCCAGTCCCAGCATCCATCGTTGCGGGTGATGCGGTGACGGGCGTAACGACGATGCTCATGGATGAGGGGGTTGACACTGGCCCGACGCTCCACGTTGTCACAGCACCGATCGACGAAACCGATACCGCCGTGACGCTTGAGGCACGTCTTGCAGCGCTGGCGGCAGAGGGGGTTCCGGACACACTGGCTGGCTGGCTCCAGGGGACGATTCCGGCTGTTGCGCAATTGAATGAGGGTGCAACGACAACCGGCCTGCTTGACCGAGATGCGGGGCGCATTAGCGCCACGGTATCGGCCGTTGATGCCTATCGCCGCTGGCGTGCGTATCAACCGTGGCCAGGCGTCTGGGTGGAGGGGGTTGGGATTGATGGCCGTCTCATCCTTGCCGAGGTTGGCGTACCCGTTCCGCATCAGGGTGACGAGCATGGTGCAGTGGTACTCGTCGATGACCTACTGCTGCTCGTGCTCGCTGATGGGGCGCTCCCGCTTCTGCACGTGAAGCCTGCAGGAGGTCGAGAGATGAGCGGCGGTGCATATGCACGTGGGAGAAGCGAGATCCTGAGTGGGCGTGCGAGAATCACGCCATGATGAATACCCCGCGCACGCTTCCTGCGTTGACCGATCTCGACCCCGCTGCATTGAGCGCACGCATCGCGAGCCTTGGGCTCCCTGCATTCCGTGCAGCACAGGCACTTGACGCCGCCTGGCGCTCACCAGCAAAAAACTGGAGTGAGGTCACCACCTTGAGCCAAGAGGTGCAACAGCAACTCGCTGCGGAGTTTGAGTTTGACTCCGCCACCGAGACCGTCCGCCAAGAGGCAGAAGATGGCGCAACGACAAAGCTCCTCCTTACGCTCCGCGACGGTCAGAAGATCGAAGCGGTCCTGATGCGATATCCCGCGGACCGCCGCAAGGGGACTGGGCCACGCGCAACGATCTGTGTCTCTAGCCAGGCTGGATGTGCGGTTGGCTGCCCATTTTGCGCCACCGGTGAGCTGGGGTTTGGCAGGAACCTCACGTCGGGTGAGATCCAGGACCAGGTTCGTGCGGCTCGTCGCATCCTGCGCGCAGAAGACCGCGAACTTACGAACGTTGTCTTTATGGGCATGGGTGAACCGCTGCAGAACATTGATGCGGTCTTAGACGCAGTGACTGGCCTCACCGACCCCAAGCGCGGTGCGATCGGGCAGCGTCGCATTGTGATCTCCACGAGCGGTGTCGTGCCTGGTATCGCTCGACTTGCAAAGGAGCGACCGCAAGTGACTCTAGCCGTCTCACTTCATGCAGCGCGGAATCCGCTTCGCGATCTCCTCGTACCCCTCAATCGAAAGTGGCCCGTGGAACAGGTCATTGCTGCTGCGGCTGCGCATGCGCGGAGCACTGGTCGGCGCACCACATTTGAGGTAACGATGATTGACGGAATCAATGACCGCCCCGAGGATGCACAGGCACTCGTCTCCGTGTTGCGCGGGAGCAGCGCCCACGTCAACCTCATCCCGATGAACGCGGTTGCACATACGCCGTGGCATGAATCGACCCCTGTGCGGATTGAGCAGATTGCTGCAGAGCTGCGCGCAAGTGGGCTCTCCGTCACCGTGCGCCGCAATCGTGGCCGGGAGGCCGGCGCCGCCTGCGGTCAACTTGCTGCCGAGCGTGCCGGTACACCACCTCCAGCAGCTGTCGCTCGGCGCCGTGAACAGCTTGTTCAGGCGAGCGCAGCGGCACTGCAGGGGCGACGCACGACAACGCCAATTGCCGCTTCGGGACCGCTCCTGCCGGAGAGCGCCACATGACCGCGAAGATCCAGATCGCTGCAAGCATCCTGAATGCCGACCTTGGCGCGCTGCGCGAGGCGGTGCAACGTGCGGAGGCGGCGGGCGTCGATCGTATTCATCTCGACATCATGGACGGCAGGTTTGTTCCCAACATCACGTTTGGCCTTGCAACCGTTGCCTCGCTACGCTCCGCGACCACGCTCCCATTCGATGCGCACCTGATGGTTGCAGAGCCCTCCTACTGGGCAGCACGATTCGCCGCAGCAGGTTGCGAGACCGTTGCGATTCATGTCGAAGCGCCAGAGGCACATGCCGCAACGCTGCAGGCGATTCGGAGCGCTGGCGCAGAGGCGGGCCTTGCCATCGATCCTGGGACACCAGCGAGCGCCCTTGAACCCTATGTCGCACAACTCGACTTCGGGCTTGTCATGAGCGTGAAGTCGGGATTCGGCGGCCAGCTGTATCAGCCCGAAGCTGCCGCCCGGTGCGGCGAGTTGCGCAAGCTGCTCGGCCCCGCAGCGCCGATACATTTGGACGGCGGCGTCAAGGTGCAGGTGGCTGGAGACGCGGCGCGTGCAGGTGCCACCGTGCTGATCGCAGGTACAGCGCTGTTTGGAGCGCCGTCAATGGAGGAGGCGGTACGCGAGTTGCGTGCTGCCGCAGCCGCGGCGCTCGGGGGGAGTTAGGCGCTCTTCGCCGCAGTGCGTCGGCAGCCCGTGCAGACCAGCACCTTCTTGGTGGTGCCGCCAACAGCGATCATCGTTGGCTGCAGGTTGGCCTTGAATCGACGATGGGCGCGGACGCGGTTGGCGCCAACGGACTGGGGGTTGAACCCCGAGATCGAATCCTTACCGCAGAGGACACAGAATCGAGCCATTTTTTCTCTCCTACTTACGCTGGGGGCGCACCCGCGCGGGACGCCATTGCAGTCGTGCCGTATCGTAGCAGGAAGCGTGGGGTCGGCTCGAGACCCCGCCAAGGGAGGTCGTTGATGCTCATAGTTGCGCGGCTATCGCTGCCCTGGACGGTCCTGTGAGCCGACGTAGCTGGGACGGCGTCGAGCTGATGGCCGCCCTCCGGTCTGGCGCAGCCCGGCTGGAAGAGCGGGTCGACGACATCAACGCGCTCAACGTCTTCCCTGTTCCAGACGGGGACACGGGGACGAACATGCTCGCCACGCTGCGCGCCGCAATTGCCGAGGGAGATGCGACGCTTGCTAGCGGCATCACCTCGATTGATGAGGTGAGCGCTGCTGTCGCTCGCGGTGCACTACTCGGCGCCCGAGGAAACTCCGGCGTCCTCCTCTCGCAGATCCTCCGCGGACTCCCCCAGGCTGTTCGTGGCCGCAAGCGTGCCCGCGCGTCCGAGATCGCCAGTGCCCTCTCAATCGGCGCCCTTCACGCCTACGCCGCAGTCGCTGTGCCCACTGAAGGCACGATCCTCACCGTTGCTCGTGAAGCGGCATCTGCGGCGATGCAAGACGCGGAGAGCGGACCAGAGCTCCGCCCATTCCTTGAGCGAGTCGCTGGCATTGCTCGTACCTCCGTTGAAAAAACCCCAAACCTTCTCGCAGTCTTGCGCGAAGCCGGTGTCGTCGACTCTGGTGGTGCCGGACTCCAACTCATCCTTGAGGGGATTGCGAATGTGCCCTCCGTGACGCCGTCGCCAGGCGGCGATGAGACAACACCGGCCTCAAGTGCCACTGCGCCCATTCTCAGTGCTCCTGTCCCGCATCGCGCGGATGGTGAGAGCGGCGCCTTTGGCTACGAGACGGTCTTCATCCTCAGCGCAACAACGACACCACTTGACCTTGGCGCGATCCGAACCGGACTCGAGGCGCTCGGCGAAAGCGTTCTCGTTGCAGGGGATGGGCAGATCTGCAAGGTGCATGTCCATAACCAACGCCCAGATCTTGTCCTTGCATACGGTATTGAGCGCGGCAATGTGCGCGCAGTAACGATTGAGAATCTCGATCAGCAGAGTAGCGAACGCGCCACTGGGCATGAGGCGTTTGCTGCGCTCGCGGCGAGCAGAACTTCCGCAGGGGTTGGCGCAGAGCGCAGCGCACAAGCGAGCGCGCCAAGCCTCCAAAAGAAGACGGCGATTGTGGCGGTTGCCGCCGGGGATGGGCTCGGCGTGATCATGCGTGGCCTTGGCGCACAGGGGATTGTGCATGGTGGGCAGACGGAGAATCCTTCGACGGCAGATATTGCCGCAGCCATCGACGCAACGGCATGTTCTGCCGTGGTTGTACTTCCGAACAACAGCAACATTGTCCTTGCAGCGCGCCAGGCAGCCGAAATCTGTGCTGCCGATGTGGTCATTGTGCCAACACGCAATGCAGCAGAGGGGATTGCCACGCTCCTCGCATGGGACCCTGGCCTTCCACTTGCCGATCTCGTGGCGCGAATGGAGTCTGCTCGAACAGCTGCACGTACCTTCCGCATCGTTGAGGCGGTCCGAGACGCAGTGGTCGGCGGCGTCAATGTTCGGGCGGGGGAGATGATGGCCCTCAACCCAATTGACGGCATCATCGCAACGGGCGCAACAGATACTGAAGCGCTGAGTCGCGCACTTGCGCAGCAACCAGCAGAACTCATCACGCTCTACGTCGGGGCCGACCTAGACAGCAGCGCGACGGATCTTCTCGTCGCGGCGGCTCGGGCGGCAGCACCGGCAGCCGAGATTGATCTGCAGCACGGCGGTCAACCGATTGAGCGGGTGCTTGTAGGCCTGGAGTGACAGCACAGCCCTGGGCGGTCCCGCTCAAGGGGCTTGCCCTACCTGGCGGACCGAGTCTCCTCCGCGGACTCGCGCGCCTTGGCATCACCACCGCAGCCGACCTGCTCCTCTATGTTCCGCGCCGCTACGAGGATCGCCGTGAGATCACCCCGATCGGGGAGTTGCACGGCGGAGTGCCAGGGACGATTCGTGCCCGCGTTGCGGATCTTCGGATTGAGAAGACCTGGCGTCGTGGCGTTCAGCGAACGATCGCAACGCTCGTCGACGAGAGCGGTGCAATCGATGCGATTTGGTATGGGCGACGCTTCATTGAACGCCGCTTGCACGTAGGGCAGCAGGTCGTTGCCTCAGGACGCGTCAAGGCACAGGGGTGGACGCTCACACTTGAGGCTCCAGAGTTCTCACCGGACGAGGGCGACGCACAGGTCGGGGCTGGTCGCATTGTGCCGATCTACCGACTCACGACTGGCATCACTGCGCCAACGCTTCGGCGTGCAATCCGCGCCCTCCTTGACACCCATGGCGCAACACTGAGTGATCCACTCCCGCACGAGATTCGTGACGCGCATCACCTGATGGGGCTTCGTGAAGCTATCGAGTGCTTGCACTGGCCAGAGGAGTTTGAGCGCCGTGATGCGGCACTGCGTCGCCTCGCCTTCGACGAGTTGCTCGCCGTGCAGTGTGCACTTGTCCGTCGACGCCGTCGCATGACGCGCGGAACCTCCCCCTTGCTGAAGACGAGCGCGGCGCTGCGTGCTGCAATTGAAGAGGGCGTCCGTGCGGGAATCGGCGGGAACGTGGTCGGCGCTACCCCGGAGTGGACGAGCGACCAGGCGGCGGCGATCGAGGCGATTTGCACGGCCATCGCCCAGCCCGAGCCGATGATGCGGCTCCTCCAAGGCGACGTCGGGACAGGAAAGACAGCAGTGGCTTTTGTCGCAGCAGCTGTGGCGGCACGCGCGGGGTATCAAACCGCCCTGCTTGCTCCAACGGAGCTGCTTGCACGGCAGCACGCAGCAACTGCAGCCCGCCTCCTTACCCCCTTGGGCGTGCTGAGTGTGCTGCGCGTGGGGAGTCAGACCACCGAAGAGCGACGGACTGCACAGCAGCAGATCGCCGACGGTAGTGCCGCACTGGTCATCGGGACGCACGCCCTCTTCACCGAGGCAACGGAGTTTTCCCGGCTTGGCCTTGTGGTCGTCGATGAACAGCATCGGTTCGGCGTTGAGGAGCGATCGCGCCTCCTGGCGAAGGGTGATGGCGAGCCGCACCTCTTACTGATGACCGCAACCCCGATTCCTCGGACGATTGCGCAACTCCTCTATGCAGACATGGATGTCTCAGAGTTGCGATCGCTCCCTGCTGGCAGGAAAGAGATTCGAACAGCGATCCGCACGAGCAGCGAGCTCGATCGGCTCTGGGAGTTTGTTCAGAGCGAGGCGAGTGCTGGCCGACAAACCTTCGTCGTTGTGCCAAGGATCAGTGCCGACCCACTGGGCGAGGAGCCGAGCTGGTATGAGTCACCAGAGCTCGATGCCGCAGCAGCGAAAGGGATCGAAGAGGAGGCAGATCGAATTCGCCTTCGGCTGCCAGGCCTCCGTGTAGGAGTTGTGCATGGTGCGCAGCCCGCCACCGTGCGCACAAGCACGATGGCAGAGTTTGCTCGCGGCGCACTCGACCTCCTGGTTGGAACGACGGTTATCGAGGTCGGCGTTGATGTTCCGCAAGCAAGCACCATGATTGTGCTTACTGCTGACCGCTTCGGCCTAGCGACACTGCACCAACTTCGCGGCCGGGTAGGGCGCGGTGGTCATGAAGGTTGGTGCGTGCTTGTCAGCGACAGCGACGATGAGGTGGCACAAGCGCGCCTCCGTGCAATCGCAGAGACGCGCGACGGCTTCGTCCTTGCCGAGCGCGACATGGAGCTGCGTGGAGAGGGGAGTGTCCTCGGAACAGCGCAGAGCGGCCTCCCGCCACTGCGCGTTGCCAATCTTGGGCGAGCCGACGACCGAGTGCTGGCAGTGGAGGCTCGCCGCGTTGCGGAGGAACTTCTGAGCGACCAGGGTGATCCGCTCCCTTCCGCCACAGAACTTCTTGCTGGGTATGCTGCGGGCTGGCCGGTCGGCTCCGCGCTCGCCGGAGGGGCGAGTACGCCAGCACCTGCATGAGCGACATCCGTATTGTTGCGGGCGAGTTTCGTGGCCGCCGCATCGCTGTTCCCGAAACAGGAACACGCCCGCTCGCAGACAGGATGCGCCAGTCACTCTTCGCCGTCCTCGAGCCACGTCTCCTAGGCGCGCGTGTCATCGACCTCTGCGCCGGCAGTGGCGCTGCTGGCATCGAGGCGCTCAGCCGCGGTGCTGCGCACGCCACGCTTGTGGAGCGCGCGCCGCGTGCCGCAGCCGTCATTCGGTCAAACATCGCGCAACTCGGCCTTGATGAGCGGGCGGCCGTCGTGAGCGCAGATGCACTGCGTACCCTTGAAACGCTCGGCGCACGAGGAGAGCTCTTCGACCTCATCATCCTCGACCCCCCATACGATGATGCTGTGCTTCGTGCCGCACTTCTTGAGCGCTTAGCTGGCCCCGACTCTGTCGTCGCGCCTCGGGGCCTCGTGGTTGCAACCGGTCGGCGCGGAGGGGGCGCCGATGGGCAAGAGGGAGCGGGAGCGCTACGATTGGTACGCGAGTTGGTATTCGGGGAGTCAGTCATAGAGTTGCGTGAGCGACGCGTGGAGGAATCATGAGCGAGCGAGTCGGACTCTATCCAGGAAGCTTTGACCCAGTCACGTACGGCCACATCGACTTGATTCGCCGTAGCCTCTCGCTTGTCGACCGTCTCGTTGTCGCTATCCTCCCCAACGCAGGAAAAGAGGCGCTCCTCACCGCAGATGAGCGCGAATCGCTCTTGCGCACGGTGATCACGGCCGAGCTCGGAACTGATGCCCGACGTGTAGAGATTCGCTCTGCATCGAACCTGGCAGTTGCAGTGGCGCAAGATGCTGGCGCGCAACTGCTCATTCGTGGCCTGCGCGCCGGTAGCGACTTTGAAGCCGAGTTGCGTATGGCGCATGCCAACCGACTCCTCGCGCCAGATATTGAGACGGCGTTCTTGATGACCGCGCCAGAGCATGCCTCAACCTCGAGTCGCCTCGTGCGTGAGGTGGCGCGCTACGGCGGCCCGCTCGAGCGCCTTGTTCCACCGGCAGTGGTGCCAATCCTTACCGCAGCGGCTGCACGTACACGCGCGACAAAGGAGTAGCGCTCGCGTGAGCGTGCGCGCACTCTTCGCCGTCGACCTCTCGCCAATCCTTGCTGGGCGCGATGCCGCCCCATTCCCGATCCCACCCTTTGAGGTGCTGGATACGGTGGAAGGTGAGCCCCTGACAGCAACGGTCACGGTCCACGCCGATCGAACCAACCGCGGCGTGCGTTTCCGTGGCACGGTGCGTGGCACACAAGAGAGTGCGTGCGCCCGCTGCCTGAAGGCCGTGCGCGTGCCGCTGGCGGCCGAAATTGATGAGGAGGCAGTTGAGGCACGCCACCAGACCGGGGAAGAGCTCGCCATCGGCAAGGGGAACATGGTCGACCTCGGGCGGCTCGCCATCGAGGCGCTCGACCTTGTGCGCGAACTTGCTCCGATCTGCTCACCACCCTGCCCTGAGCGCTGCGGCCTTTGCGGGGGTGAGCACACAGCGGCATCCTGCCCAACACGAGAGGTTGACCCGCGGCTGGCCAGCCTGGCAGCCCTCCTCACCGAGGATCGCGACGACGAACCGCAGATCGGGTAGGATCGGCATCTAGGCAGCGCCCCTCTGGGCGCCGAAAGCGAGGTCACACGCATGGGCGTACCAAAGCGAAAAGCATCGAAATCCCGTCAGGGCGATCGTCGCGCGCATCATGCGCTGACAACTCCGGCGATGGATCGTTGCGCGCAGTGCGGAGCAACAAAGCGGAATCATCATGCATGTGAGGTGTGCGGCACCTATCGCGGTCGTGAGGTTATTCGGCGCCCTGCCGCCCCGGACGCGAATCCTACCGACGCCTAACCAGCCATGAGTGAGCCAGGCGGGAGTGTCCGCCTCGCCCTCGACGCTATGGGCGGCGATCACGGCGCTGCTGAAGTTGTGCCCGGTGGTCTTCAGTGGGCACGCGAGAATCCCCGCGACACCCTCCTCCTTGTTGGCGACGACACGGTGATTCGGGCACACGCCGGCGGCCCGCTCCCAGCGAACGTCACGATCGTTGCGGGTCCCGACGTTATCGGCATGGACGAGCACCCAGCTACTGCGGTGCGCGAGCGCGCAACAGCGTCCATTGTCGTTGCGACGCACCTTGTTCGATCAAACGATGCCGATGCCGTTGTCACCGCAGGGCACACAGGCGCCGGCATGGCTGCAGGTGTGCTCATTCTTGGGCGCCTGAAAGGTGTCAACCGTCCTGCACTTGCGGTCCAGTTTCTTCTTCGCGAGAAGCCACTCCTCCTTCTCGACATCGGGGCCAATCCCGACGCCACTCCTGAGAATCTCTTTCAGTATGCGCATATGGGTTCGATCTTTTCTGAACGCGTCCTCGGCGTCGAGAATCCACGCGTCGCACTCCTCTCCATTGGAGAGGAGAAGGGGAAGGGTGATCTGCGTATTCAGCAGGCCACCGAACTTCTCGACACTGCAAAATTGAACTTCATCGGCAATGTCGAAGGCCGCCATCTTGCCGACGACGAGGCCGATGTTGTTGTCTGTGATGCGGTGCTCGGAAACGTCTCAATCAAGCTCGTGGAAGGTGTGACGACGGCAATTACCGATATGTTCCGATCAGAATTCCGTCGCCTCCCGTTCGGCCCGATCGCCGCGCTGCTCATGCGTGGCTCAATCGCCCGCATCCGTGCGCGCCTCGACTATGAGCGCATCGGTGCAGCGATCCTGCTCGGGGTTCGGGGTACCGTCGCGATCACGCACGGACGTGCACGGAAGCGCATGATCTATTACGCCTGCGTAACGGCGGCCAATGCCGTGCGTGAGCGGGTGAACGACCGCATCGCCGCGGCAGTCGCTGAAACGGCAATCAGCGCCCCGGCGTCATCCGCCACAGCCAGCACAGAAGCATCCTCCTAGCAATGGCAGGGCGCAGGTCGACCGCTGCGCCGCGCAGCCCTGAGGCGCGCTTGCGCAGCGTCGCCCGCCGCGATGCGCTTACAGCGCTCTATGAGGCTGAGTTCGGCCTTCGCGGAGGTCGCGAGATCCTTGAGCGGAGGATCGCGGCAGGGGAGATCCCAGAAGAGGTAGCGCAACTCGCCCGCCCCCTCGTGGCGATCGTTGAGGAGCACCGCCCGTCGCTCGATGCTGAAATCGAGCGCCTAGCCCCCGCGTTCCCCCTCGCCACGATGCACCGCATTGAGCGCAGCCTCCTGCGGGGAGCCCTAGGGGAGGTGCTACACTCTCGCGCGGCGGCGTCTTCTGAGGCGATCGCTGCGTGGACGGCTCTCGCCCGCACGTATAGCGGGGAGCCGGCGCGAAAATTAGTCAATGGCGTGCTCGGCACCGCTTATCGTGAGCGGACCGATCAAGCAAAGACGGAGGGAGCCAACAATGACTGACAAGGCCCAGATTTTCGCGGAACTCCAGAGCTATATCGTTGAGCAGCTTGGCGTTGAGAAGGAGAAGGTCACACCTGAGGCCGCCTTCATCGAGGACCTCAACGCAGACTCACTCGACCTTGTTGAATTTGCAATGGGGCTCGAAGAGAAGTTTGACGTCAAGATTGCGGACGAAGACCTCGCCAAGATCAAGACAGTCCAGGACGCTGTCGACGCCATCATCGAGAAGCAGGGCTGAGATGCGGCGGTCCGTTGGCCGCCGCTTCAGGGCATAGCCCAGACGGCGCCGGCGGGCATGCGCATAGGCAGCATGGTGAGCGGCGTAGAGACTGGTCGAGAATCTGTTTCGGCGTTCGCCGCGCGCCTTGCAATCCCCCTTGGCGCAGAGGCGGAACTTACGCAGGCACTCACGCACGCCTCTGCACGTCACCAGGATGGTGCGGCTGAGGACAACGAGCGACTCGAATTCCTCGGCGATGCGGTGCTCGGTGCGGTTGTCGCCGCGCATCTTTTTCTCCGTGATGCAGAGGCAAATGAGGGCGACCTTTCGGAGCGACGCGCTGCGATTGTGAGCCGCCAAGCACTCGCAGATATTGCGCTTGAGCTTGGCATCGATCGCGCACTCCACCTCGGTGAGAGTGAGGCGCAACGGGGTGGAGGGCGACGTCCAGCGGCACTTGCTGCTGCCCTAGAGGCCGTCATCGGTGCGATCTTCTTGAGGCACGGGTATCTGGCCGCCGCACACTTTATCGAGCAGCACCTTGCCGCCGCTCTCGCGGCGCCACGTGCCGTACTCGGAAAGGGGATTAAGACGCTCCTCCAGGAGTGGACGCAGGCGCGCAACGGCTCCCTCCCGCGCTACGACATTGTCGCCACGCATGGTCTCGAGCATGAGCGAATCTTTGAATGCGCAGTTCGTGTTGATGGGAGCGAGATTGCACGTGGCTCAGGCTCAAGTCGCCGCGCCGCTGAGGCTGCTGCCGCTGAGGCGGCGATCGACATCCTCGGCATTACACCAGGGGCGGCGCTATGAGCCGGCTACGACTGCGCGAGGTACGCCTGAGTGGATTTAAGACATTTGCGGATAAGACGACGATTGCGTTCACCCCTGGCATTACCGCGATCGTCGGCCCAAACGGGAGTGGAAAATCGAACATCGTCGACGCACTCCGCTGGGGATTCGGCGAGGCCGGCAGGGGGATTCGGTCGAAGCGCGTCGATGAGGTCATCTTCGCAGGGTCAGAAAAGCGCCGCCCACTCGGGCTTGCCGAAGTCACACTCTCAATCGCAAATGATGATGGGCTCTTCGACCTTCCCTTTACCGAAATTGAGATCTCCCGCCGTGCCGATCGCGGCGGCGGACAAGAGTATCTGCTGAACCGAGAGAAGATCCGCCTCCGCGATCTGAATGAGCTGCTCGATGGGGCAGGGCTTGCTGAGAACGGACTCCTCTTTATCGGGCAGGGTGCTGTTGATCAGGCGCTCAGCTTGCGTGCAGAAGAGCGACGCGCACTCGTCGAAGAGTTTGCAGGGACTGCGCGACACGAGCGTCGGCGTGCACGGGCAGAGGCAGAGATGAAAGAGGCACTCGAAAATCGCGCCCGCGTCGAGGAGATCCTCTCAACGTTGCGACCGCAGGAGCGCCGCCTCGCAACCCTCGCCCGCCAAGAGGCCGGCCGCGAGGAGTTGTTGAACGAGGCGGTAGAGCGCATCGCCGCACTTGGGAGTCAGCGGGCAGGGTGGCTAGCACAACGACGACGCACGATTGGCGAACAACTCTCGACGATGAGCACCGAGTTGAGCGAAGTTCGCACGCGCCTCCGCGCATCTGACGCAGAGGCACAGGCACGGCGCGTGCGGCTCGCGACCGCTCGCACGGAACTTGAGGCCGCTCGTCGCGACCTCGAGCTCGCTCGAGAGGCACGCGAATCTGCCGCTCGGGCGCATGCCCGCATTGAGAGCGAGGCAACAGCGGTCGCCCGCGATGCGGAACGCCTTGAGCAGGAGATCGTTGCTGCAGAGCGTGATATTCAATCTGTTGAGGCGCTACGAGCGGCTCCCGCACCTGCAGTCGATGCAGAAGCTGCAGCTGCGCTTGAGCTGATCGATGCCGATCTAGCGACAGCGCGTCGAGAGGCGGCCATTCTCGCTGGCGCAGCCGCTGGCGACGGTGACGCGGGTCGCTCAATCCTCCGCGCCGTCCGCTCTCGTGAATCTGAACGTGCTGATGCAGAGGCGCGCCTTGCGCGAGCAGAGGCCGAGATCGCAGCCATTGGTCGTGACCGCGTGACGGATGAGCCAGCTGGGGTGCGCGTTGCGAGCGAGGCGGCAACTCGTGCATGGCAAGAGGCGAAGGTGCGCCTCGATCGTGCGATGACCGCTCTCACCGCCGCCGAGACGGAAGAGGTATCGGCCCGTGCGCTTGCCGCAGAGCGCGAGAGTGCTGCCCGTGCTGTAGAGGCAGAGCTATCAAGTGACCGTGGCCGCCTCTCCGCACTTGAGTCGCGCAGAGCGACGCTACAAGACCGTGCGCTCGCTAAAGCGGCGCAGGCACTTGGTGGGCGGAGCCTCTTGTCCGGCGTCGAGATCCGCGAAGAGGGTCGTACTGCCGTCCTTGCCGCACTCGGCGTACTTGCTCGCGGCTTCCTTGTTGATCGCCGTGGAGCAACCCTCCTCGATGACGATGAGGGGGCCATTCTCGTCGACGGCATCGCTGAACAGCAAATTCCTGGACACCCAACACTGCCTCGCCTCACTGCAGAACTTGTGGGTGACCCTGACGGGGTGCTCGCACGACTCCTTCAAGGTGTGAGCGTGGCGCCAAGCGTGAGCGCAGCGCTCGATGCGCTGGGTGACCTGCCACTCGGCGGGATGATCGTCACGCGCGCTGGAGCCGTGATTCGGCATGGCGGCGCAGTGACGCGTGAGGTTGCTTCGGCAGACGCCCTCGTGGAGCAGGAGCTCAAGGTCGCTGGAACGTCTGTGGAACAAAAAGAGAGAAAGGCGCATGCATTGCGTGCCGACGCCGTCACGGCAGCGGCACGACAGGCCTCCTCATCAGCCAACGTTGCAGAGGTGCGCAGCGAAGATTCGGCCGCTCGCGCCGCACTCCGGGTTGCGGAGGCATCGCGTGCCGCAGCCGCACGCACGCTCGATGCCACGCTCCGACGTGCCCAAGAGCGCGAGACACGCGAGGAGCGACTTGCGCAATCGATCGCACAGTTGCGTGATCGACTCGCTGAGCTCATCGCACAAACAGGAGCCGACGCCGCGACCGATGCATCTGCTGAGTGGCATGCGCGCATCACGGAATTGACTGCCCGTCGTGCTGCAATTGCGAGCGCTGTTGATACTGACCGCCAGGCACTTCGCGCCTGGGAACTTGAACGCGCTCGCGGCGATGCGCTTGTCTCGTCGGCATCAGAGCGCGTGAAGCGCGCGGCTGAAGAGCGTGGAGCCCTTGAAGGGCGCCGTGCCGCACTAGAGGCCGAACTCGTCGGTCACGCCGGCCAAATGTCTGCCGCCATCTCACGCTGCACCGAGCATGAGTCGCGTGTGCAGGAGCGAACCGTCGCGCAGAGTGCAATCGAAACGGAGGCTGCCGAGGATGACGAGCGGAAGCGCGATCTCCGCCAACGTGAGGCACATCTCGATGAGACAGTCCGACCCCTAGAGCGTGACGCACAAGGGATGGAGTTCGAGTGGGAGCGATTCATTGAAGAGTTGGCTGGCGATCTCGCCGCCTTCTCCCGCCGCCTGACAGAGGACCCGCGGATCGCGCCAGGCATCCCTGCAGCACTCGCCACACCTGCCGTTTCGCCAGATGGTGGAGAAGACGGTGCGGCCGCGGCTGATGACACGAGCAGCCGCGAAGCACTTGCTCGTTCCCAGGCACTCGCCTTGGCTGCGCATTGGGGTACAAGTGCTGCAACCGTCACTGCGCCTGATGCCGAAGAGCTACGCGCCCTCGAGCGGCTGCGTCGCAAGATCGGGCCGCTTGAGGCAGGCGGTGCGAGCATCGCGCTTGAGCACCAAGAGTTGCGCGCGCGGCTCTCCTCACTTGAAACGCAGACTGCCGATCTCGACGGGGCGATCGCAAAGGCGAGCACCCTCATGTCTGAGCTCGACGTGCTGGTTGAGACAACATTTGCTGAACAGTTCACCGCACTGCAGGGGACGTTCGCTAGCAACTTCCAGCTCCTCTTTGGCGGCGGCGATGCACAGCTCAGGCTTGCTGAGGACGGCGATACGCGACGCCCTGGTGTCGAAATCGATGCGCGGCCACCACTGAAGCGTCGGCAGCAGCTCTCCCTTCTTTCGGGCGGTGAGCGTGCCCTCACGGGAGTTGCGCTGCTCCTCGGCATGCTCGCAGTGCGACCACTCCCATTTGTCGTCCTCGACGAGGTGGATGCGGCGCTCGACGAGGCAAACGTTACGCGCTTCGGCGATGCGATTCGCGAGCTGAGCGAGCGCACTCAGGTCATCGTCATCACGCACAACCGTGGAACGGTAGAGGTGGCCGATAGTCTCTGGGGCGTTACCGTTGGCGAGGATGCAGCAAGCCGCGTCTTCGGCCTCCGGCTTGATGAGGCGAAGAAGATCGCTGATGCCGCCCGTGCGGAGCGAGAGGCCGCGCGTTGAAGCTCGCCTTCTGGCGGCGTGCCACAACAGGCGAGCAAGAGAAGATCGCGAGGAGCGCGGCAGCAGCACACGACGCTCCTTCTGGGCGTTCCGCGCTCCGAGAGATCTTTCGGCGCGGTGGTGACACACCAGATTGGGCAGCGCTTGAAGAGCATCTCCTCTCCGCGGACGCCGGGAGTACGACGGCACGTGCCCTCATTGCGGCCACGCGCGAGCAGGGGGGGGACGCCACGGCACTTCGTCGCGCCGCTGCTGATCTCCTGCGGCTCAGCCCTATCGAGGAGGCTGCCGCGCTGAGCGAGCCAGGTGTCATCCTGCTCGTCGGTGTCAACGGTGCCGGGAAGACCACCAGTGCCGCCAAGCTTGCCGCGCGCGCCCGTGCGGCTGGCGGATCACCACTCCTTGTCGCTGCGGATACGTTCCGTGCTGCCGCCATTGAACAGCTGCGCCAACTCGCCGAGCGCGAGGGGGTTCCGATCATCGAGGGTCGCGCTGGCGGCGATCCAGCAGCGGCAATCCACGATGGCCTGACCGCTGCTGCAGCACGCACACTCACACCGATCATTGTTGATACGGCGGGTCGCATGCAGACACGGGCCTCGCTCATGGATGAACTTGCCAAGATGCGGCGTGTCATTGCGCGTCTCGCCCCCGAGCTCACCGTAGAGGTGCTCCTTGTCCTCGACGCAACTGCCGGACAGAACGGCCTCGCCCAGGCACGTGGATTCGATGCAGCCGCGGGTATCAGCGGCGTGATCCTTACCAAGATGGACGCAGGCGCTCGCGGTGGCATTGCGCTCGCAATTCGGCGTGAACTTGGGCTTCCGATCCGGTGGATTGGTGTCGGTGAGGGATCGGCCGATCTGCTGCCGTTTGATGCAGATGCATTCGTTGACGGGCTCCTCCCGCCAGAGGAGCGCTAGGCCTCGCGGCGCGCCTTCGCTTGGCGTGCTACCGGAAGTTCCTTGAGCGATCGCAACCTTCCGATGCGACTGCGCGCAACAATCAAGCCGACGAGCATCGAGGCACCACCGCCGAGAAGGAGCGACGCACCACTCCCGAATACTGACGAGCCGATCGCGCCGCCCACAAGAATGCCGCTGAGACGACCCGCGATGTTCACCCCTTCGAATGCGGCATTCGCCCGCCCCTGGTAGTTCGCCGGGAGGACACGTCCACGGATCGCTCCCTGGTTCGCATCCCAGACCGTCTCAAATCCATCGCTGAGAAGTTGGTGCAGCACAAGGAGTAGGAGCGCAGCCCCTGGGATGAGGAGCGCGAGCGGTACGAGGGTGAGGCCGAATCCAACGAAGAAGAGTCCCAGGACAACCGCCCGCCCTGTCCCAACGGCGAGCGAGAGTCGTTCCGTCAGTGCCCCGCCGACGAGCGCGGCGATTCCACCAGTGGCGATGATCCACCCGATCGTTCCAGCGGAGAGGTCGAGGCCCCGCACAAGGAAGAGCATGTACGACGAACGGAAGAGACCAAAGTAGATGCCAACGACAAAGCTCGAGGCGAGGAGTGGTCGCATGATTGCAACGCTCCAGGTCTGCGTGAGGCCCTCGCGAAACTCAGCTCGCGCGGTGCGCCGAGTGGAAGGTGCAGGGAGGCGTGGCTCCTGCACCCGTAAGAGTGTGATGAAGAGTGCGGAGACGAGATAGGTGATCGCATCGATGCCGATCGCCGCTGGGCCGCCAATCCGCTCGATAAGGATCCCCGCTGCGCCGAAGCCGAAGAACTCGGCCGCCCCCCTGATTGCGAGGACCCGCGCAAGGACCGGCCGCAGCCCGTCGCCCGGGACGAGTCCAGCGAGATAGCTGCGTTCTGCGATGTCGAATGCTGTTGTCGCCATGCCAGACAAGGCGCTGACGGCAATGAGATGCACAAGGGTCACGCCACCAGTGAAGGCTGCAGCGAGGGGGATCGAAGCGAGCAGCACTGCCCGTGCAAGGTCAGCAGCGATTAAGAATGGACGGCGCGGTAGGCGGTCGATCCAAATCCCAGCCACCTGACTGATCAGCGCAGAGGCGACCAGGTCGACGGCAGCGAGAAGCGCCGCCTCTGCGGGGCTGATTCGCAGCCCAATGATGGCGAGAAGGGGGAGGGCGGCACGCGTGATGAACGAGCCGAAGGTCGAGACAGATTGCGCACCGATAAGGAGATTGACATCGCGTCGGACTGCGCGAGTAGGCGCCCCGCCCTTTGGAGCGCGTGCGTTCGGCAAACTCATGGTGGCAACGTACACTATCGACATGTTTGAGGGCCTCGGAACCGCGCTCCGCAGCTCCCTGCAGCGCCTTGGCGGCCGAGGGCGCATGAGTGCCGCAGACCTGGATGCCGGTCTTGCGGAGATACGTACGGCACTCGTTGATGCAGACGTTGCGACACCCGTTGCCGACGCGCTCATTACCCGCGTCCGTGTTGATGCCCTGACACAGGAGCTCGTTGGTGGACTCGGAGTAGGGGAGCGTCTCCTGGCGATTGTCCATAGCGCCCTTACCGAGACGCTCGGCGGTACGGCACGTGAGCTCGATCTGCGCGAGCGCCCCGCCACCATCTTGCTCCTCGGTTTGCAGGGGGCGGGGAAGACGACGACCGCAGCGAAGCTTGCCCAGTGGTTTGCCCGTGAGGGGCGGCGCCCCCTCCTCGTCGCAGCAGACCCACGACGACCCGCTGCGGCGGAGCAGCTTGCCCTTCTCGGAGCAGCAGTGAACATCCCCGTGCATCGTGAGCCCCTCGGGACGCCCGTCGCAGAGATTGGTAGGCGCGCGATTGCGGCTGCGAAACGCCTCGGCCTCGACCTCGTGATCCTCGATAGTTCTGGTCGAACGACACTCGACGATGATCTCCTCACCGAGTTACGCGAATTACGCGCAGCAACACAACCGCGCGAGCGGCTGCTCGTCCTTGATGCAGCGACCGGGCAGCAGGCGCTGCGCGTCGCCGAAGGATTCGCAGAAGCGGTGGAGCCAACAGGTGCCATTCTCGCCAAGCTCGATGGCGATGCACGCGGTGGCGCTGCACTCACCGTTGCGGGTGGGGCGGGCATCCCAGTCGTGTTTATCGGCACAGGTGAGCGCTCAGACGCCCTTGAGCGCTTCCATCCAGATCGCATCGCGCGACGGATCCTTGACATGGGCGACCTGGATACGCTCGCCGAACTCGTTCAGCAGCGTGGAGTGGCAAAGCAGGGTGCGTCCCCTGAACTCAACGAGGAGCGCATCAAACGCGGTGATCTCACCTTTGACGACCTTCTTGCACAACTGCGGCAGATGGCCACCCTTGGCCCGATCGGCCAGGTCGTGAAGATGATCCCGGGGATGGGCGGCATGGCGGCTCAGGCCGAGGCGGCAGCAGCGAGCGGTGAGTTCGGGCGCGCGGAGGCGATCATCCTCTCGATGACACCTGCCGAGCGACGCGACCCGGCGCTCTTGAGCATGGCGCGCCGCCGCCGTATCGCTGGTGGGGCGGGGCGAGCACTCGAAGAGGTGAATCGCCTCGTGAAGCGCCTCGAGGAGATGCGCCTCCTCATGCGGCGCTCCAGTGGGGTAGATCCGAGCCGCCTCATGGCTGGTGGCGGTGCCCTGCGTGGAAAGCATGCTGGCGGGCACCAGCGCCCGAAGGAGACCCAGCGTGAGAAAAAGGCTCGGAGGAAGGGGAAACGCCGCTAGCCAGGGGGCGAGAGATGCGCAACCTGCCCGGAGCCGCTACCATCACCCGACAGGCCGCCTCGGCTGTACGGGGCATCCGCCCAGCATCCGCTGGGCCCAGGAGGAGCAAAACGGCATGAGTGTTCGCATCAGACTTGCTCGCGTTGGCGCAACTCGCCAGCCTTCGTATCGCGTTGTCGCTACTGATCGCCGCCGCGCGCGCGATGGTCGCGCACTGGAAATCCTCGGCCACTACAACCCTCGCACCGAACCAATGACACTGGTGCTCGACCTGACAAAGATTGACGCCTGGATTTCGAAGGGCGCGCTTCCATCCGACGTTGTCGGCAAGTTGATCACGAAGGCACGTGGTAACGCGCCGGTCATGGGTGGCAAGACTGGGCCAAAGGCCGCAGAGAAGGGCTACACCGCACCTGGCACACGTCCAGTTGTTGCTGAGGCGGAGACCGTTGTCGTTGAGGCCGCACCAGAAGCCGCGGCAGACGTGGTAGCGGAGACCGCACCAGAGACCGCTGACGCATCGCCAGTCGATGCTCCAGTTGCTGAGGTCGCCCCAGATGCACCCGTAGAAACACCAGCAGTCGAGGAAGTGGCGCAGCCCGTTGCTGAAGCTGCAGCTCCTGAAACAACGACAGAGGAGGCATAAATGGCCGCCGCAGATTTCGTCGAGTACGTTGCTCGATCACTTGCAGATAATCCAGACGGCGTAAGTGTTGAAGTGCAGCAGGACGGCAGCGCCGTTGTGCTGCGGCTTCTCGTTGACGAAGACGACATGGGTCGCGTCATCGGACGAAACGGGAGCATTGCGAAGGCACTCCGCAGCCTCCTGAAGGTCATCTCAAACCGAACGGGAGAGAACTACGTCCTCGAAATCGGCGAGTGACCTTGCCCGCGACCTTCGGGTCGCGCAGGTCCGTGGCGTTCGCGGCCTCGATGGCACCGTGCGTATCGAAGTGCTCAGCGATCGCCCCGAACACTGGTTTACCCCTGGCATGCGCCTCACTGTCGAAACGGGAGGGAGGCAGCTCACCATCCTCGAGTCGATGCCAGCCTCACCTGGTTGGTTCCTTCGCTTTGGCGAGGTCGCAAGTCGCCTCGCCGGCGAGCGCTTGATCGGCGCCTATCTCACAGCAGTTTCTACCGATCAGCTTGAGCCGGGTCGCGTCTATTGGGACGATGTGATCGGCGTGACGGTACGAGATGTCAACGGTGCCGAGATTGGTGTCATCCACGACTGCTATCGCACCGGCGGCGCCGAGGTCTACATTCTCACGACCCCCGATGGTGGCGAGATCGATCTCCCCGCTATCCCATCGATTATCGTCACGTTTGAGCCGCGCGACGGCATCATTGTTGCCGACCTCACAGGCTCAGAGCTGAGCGTGAGAAAGCCCCCCGCTCCGCGTCGACGACCCGTCGCGAAGAAGCGCGACGGCAAGCCATGAGCGGAGCAGCCGCAGCGCTTCGGATTGATATCGTCTCGCTCTTCCCTGACATGGTTCGCGCGTCGTTGGACGCGAGCATCCCTGCACGCGCAGTTGAGCGAGGCCTTGCGCAGATTGAGTATCACGACCTGCGGCGATGGGGGATTGGGAAACACCGCGCCGTGGACGACGAGCCCTATGGCGGCGGGGCTGGCATGTTGATGCGTCCAGAGCCACTTGTCGAGGCAATAGAAGAACTCCGCACCCCCGAAAGTCTCGTTGTCTTGTTTGATGCCGGTGGCGAGCGTCTGCGCCAACCGCGCGTTCGTGACCTTGCCACGAGGCCGCACCTCGTCATCCTCTGCGGCCGCTATGAGGGGGTTGATGAGCGCGTTCGTGCATATGTGGATCTTGAGCTGAGCATTGGCGATTTTGTCCTCTCTGGTGGAGAGCCAGCCGCTGCACTCCTTTGTGATGCCATCCTGCGCATCATCCCCGGCGCAATCGATGCAGCCTCGCTCGACGAAGAGTCGTTCTCTACAGAACTCCTCGAGTACCCGCAATTCACTCGACCCGCAGAGTTCCGGGGGGTCGGCGTCCCTGAGGTGCTGACCTCAGGCAACCATGCTGCGGTGGCCGCCTGGCGGCGCGAGCAGGCAGAGCGCCGGACTGCGGAGCGACGCCCCGACCTCTTGAACCCCTCTCCCCGTGGCTCGAGGGAGTAGCCAGCCACCCACGGGCCTGTGCTATCGTTAGCAGCCGCTGGCAGGGTTCCTGCCTTACACCACGGAGAACCAATGGACCTCATTCGTACACTCACCGACGCGCAGCTGAAGACCGACCTGCCAGAGATCAAGACGGGTGACACCGTCAAGGTTTCTGCGAAGGTCGTGGAAGGCAATCGCGAGCGAATCCAGGTCTTTGAGGGAACCGTTATGCGCTTGCGCGGCGGCGGTCTTGGACTAACAATCACCGTTCGCCGCATTGCGTCGGGCGTCGGCGTTGAGCGAACCTTTAAGGTGCACAGCCCACGCATCGAGAAGATCGAAGTCTTGCGACACGGCATCTCACATCGAGCACAGCTCTACTTCCTCCGTGACCGCGTCGGAAAGCGCTCATCGCTGCGCGAGAAGCTTGGCGTCCCAGGCGAGGCGAGCGTTGCAGAGGTTGCCGCCGAAGAGGCGATAACGCCACCAGTACCAGCCCCCGTTGAGGCTGAGGTCGTAGAAGCATCGGAGCAAGATCCAGCGTGATCACTGCGCGGCCGGATCGCGGCCGCACAATTCCAACACGTGATGCTGAAGAGCGGCACGGGCATCCAGAGCGATCCGTTGTTGGCATTGACGAGGTTGGTCTTGCCCCACTTGCTGGCCCAGTTGTCGCATGCGCAATCCTCATGCCGTCAGGAGCGATGATCCCTGGGGTTCGCGACTCGAAGCAGCTCTCACCGGCTCGCCGCCAGGTCTTGAACGCGGCGATCCGCGCCGACGCCATCGCAGTTGGGATCGGTGCCGCGTCAGCGCGTGAGGTAGAGCGACTGAATCCACGTGCAGCATCACATCTTGCAATGCAGCGTGCCGTCGCTCAGCTTCGCCGGCGCGGGGCTCAGCCCGATATCTGCCTTGTTGATGGCGGCCCTGCTCGTGAGCTGGCGGCACTCATCGGCGAGCACGAGACGATCGTCAAGGGCGATACGAGCGTCTATGCCATCGCATGCGCCTCAATCGTTGCGAAGGTGCTCCGCGACCAACTCATGGCGCGTCTTGCATCACGATATCCAGGATATGGCTGGTCGTCGAACGTTGGCTACCCTTCGCCGGCCCACCTCCGCGCCCTTGAGACAGAGGGGATCACCGCCCACCATCGACGAACCTATGCGCCCGTTGCGGCCGTGTTAAACCGTGGAGGGCGCGAGTAATCCGCCATACGTGAGTGATGCGCAGCGCGCCGTAAGGTGCAGCGGTGAAGCTACGAGATGAAGAGCGGCATGTGCGCGGTGTCCGTGCAGAGCAGATCGCGGCAGCGGCACTCGCCGCAGCGGGCTGGCGCATCTACGCTCGGAACCACCGCATCGCCGGACTCGAGATCGACATCCTCGCCCGCGATCCCCGCGGGCAGCTCGTTGCCGTTGAGGTGCGTCGCCGAGCCCAACTCGGGGCGGAGGGACCGTTTGCGCTCCTCGGTGCACGTAAGGTTGCCGCCCTACGTCGCCAGCGCGATGCGCTCCCCGAAATTACGCGGATCGACCTCCTCTTCGTGCTTGGCGAGCCAGGCCGCGAGCGGCTTCGCCTCGTGCGGGGGATCGCCTGAACCCCTCTCCGGTGCGTGCTACCATCTCTCAGCACTCGCAAGAGGCCTGCACTGAAAGGTGCAGAAATACGCACGCGGACTATGACGCCTCACAACGGTGGCCCTTCGGGGTCGTGACAGCGCCCCGCGGTGGACTAACCGTGAAGGAGAACTATGGCGACAGTTACGATGCGCGACCTTCTTGAGGTCGGAGCACACTTTGGTCATCAGACACGACGCTGGAATCCAAAGATGGCCCCCTACATTTATGCCCAGCGCAATGGCATTCACATCCTTGACCTCGCGAAGAGTGCGAAGCACCTCCAGATCGCCCTTGACGCGGTTCGAGAGTGCGCCGCGAATGGTGAGTCGATCCTCTTCGTTGGAACGAAGAAGCAGGCACAGGGCCCTGTGCAGGAAGAGGCAACACGTGCAGGTCAGCCATACGTGACGAAGCGCTGGCTCGGCGGCATGCTTACAAACTTCACGACGATTCGCAAGCGTCTCACCCTCATGGAGCAGATCGAGGCACGTGAGCAGGCTGGCGAATTCGCACTCATGTCGAAGAAAGAGGCCGCCCGACTCGGCGATAAGCTCGAGAAGCTCCGTGGCACCTTGAACGGCATGCGCCGCCTTCGAAAGGCCCCGGGGATGGTATTCATCATCGATCCGAGCCGCGAGACGCTCGCTGCGCTCGAGGCGAACAAGCTCGGTATCCCCGTAGTTGGAACGGCAGATACCAACGTGAACCCCGATCAGTTGCAGTACCCGATCCCCGTCAACGATGACGCGATCAAGTGCATTCGCTTGATCTGCGCATCGGTGGCAGATGCGGTGATTGAGGGCGCAGCGATTCGAGCGGCGCGCCTCCCAGAGCTTGAAGCGCAAGAGGCTGCAGCAGCCGCAGAGGGTGCTGAGCCGGTACCTGGTGCAAGCGAGGCGCAGGACGACCTCGTTGCAGCGCTGAGTGCGGCTGGAACCTTCAGCTTCTCCCCAGACGAAGACCCTGATACCGCCGCCGTGACTGGCGACGAGACGAAAGCGTAGGCGAGCGATGGCGATTACCGCTGAAGCTGTAAAGGACCTGCGCGAGCGAACCGGTGCAGGAATGATGGACTGCAAGCGTGCCTTGCAGGAGGCAGATGGCGATGTAGAAAAGGCAGTGCTTGCACTGCGCGAGGCGGGTCTCGCTGCCGCTGCAAAGAAGGCTGGCCGTGAAGCTCGAGAGGGTCTCGTCTCGTCGTACATCCACACGGGTGGGCGCGTCGGCGTACTCCTTGAGGTGAACTGCGAAACAGACTTTGTCGCTCGCAATGAGCAGTTCCAGAAACTCGTGCGCGACATCGCAATGCAGATCGCTGGTCTCGCTCCGCTCTACGTGAGTCGCGAGCATGTGCCACCCGAAGCAATCGAGGCCAAGCGTGTAGCGCTTGAGCTCGACGAGGCACTTGCGAAAAAGCCAGAAACCGTCCGAGCGCAGATTGTTGACGGGCAGATTCGCAAGTGGCTTGAGGAGATCTGCCTGCTCGAGCAGCCGTTCCGCGATGGCGACCAGACAGTAGAGCAACTGATCACGAATGCCATCGCGACGATCGGCGAGAACATCCGCGTGCGACGCTTTGTGCGATACGCCCTCGGCGAGGAGATCTAGTTCGGTAGGTAGGGGAGGCGGCCATGACGAGCGCAACGCGCTATCGACGGATCCTTCTAAAGCTCTCCGGCGAGGCGCTGCTTGGCGATCTCGAGTACGGAGTTGACCCGAAGGTCGTTGCATTCGTTGCCGAACAGGTCCGCAGCGTGCGCGATCTCGGTGTCGAAGTTGGCATCGTGGTTGGCGGCGGAAATATCTTCCGTGGGATGGCCGCTGCAACTGCCACGGGCATGGATCGTGCGACTGCTGACTACATCGGCATGCTTGCCACGGCAATGAACGGGCTCGCTCTGCAAGATGGACTTGAGCGCGGTGGTGTGCCGACGCGCGTCATGACAGCCATCGACATGAATGAGGTTGCAGAGCCCTACATTCGCCGCCGTGCTGTTCGCCATATAGAGAAGGGTCGCGTGGTGATCTTCGTCTGCGGAACAGGCAATCCGTACTTCACGACCGACACTGCAGCAGCGCTGCGAGCAGTAGAGATCGGCGCCGAGATTGTCTTGAAGGCAACGAAAGTTGATGGCGTCTACGACAAAGATCCTGTCCAGCACACAGACGCAAAACGGTATTCAAGCATCACGTACTCGAAGGTGCTTGTTGATGGCCTCAAGGTTCTTGATGCCGCAGCCGTATCCCTTTGCATGGAGAACGATCTCCCGATCGTGGTCTTTGATCTTGATGCGCACGAGAACATTGTGAAAGCCGTTCGTGGAGAGGATATTGGCACGTTAATCAGTCGTGGAGGTGAGCGATGAGCGATCGAGCTGCAGAGCGAATGACGAAAGCGGTCGAGGCATTTGCCCGAGACCTGAGCGGATTCCGCACCGGTCGCGCGAGCGCCGCACTGGTGGAGCGGGTGACCGTCGAAGCCTACGGTGCCGCAACGCCGTTGAATCAGATGGCAGGGATCAGCGTTCCCGAGAACACGTTGCTCGTTATCCAGCCATGGGACCCAAGCATGATCCCCGCAATTGAGAAGGCACTGAATAACGCCCAGCTCGGGATGACGCCAGCCGTCGATGGAGGAGTGATTCGCCTCCGCGTTCCCTCCATGACTGAGGAGCGGCGTAAGGAGTTGGTCAAGCAGATGGGGAAGCGTGCAGAAGAGGCACGCGTTGAGATCCGGAGCATTCGGCGCGACGAACAAGACGCTGTTAAGAAGGCCGAGAAGGCTCATGAGATTGGCGAAGATGACGCGCGGCGTCAGATGGATGCAATCCAGAAGCAGACCGATGCGAAGGTTGCGGAGATTGATAAGTTGGCGACATCCAAGGAGCGCGAGGTTCTCGAAGGGTGAGCGACCCCGGAGTAGCGCGACCAGTCGACTCCCCGCCCCTCGTGCACTCGGAGACACTCCAGCACGAAGCGATCAAGCACGTTGCAATCATCATGGACGGGAATCGCCGCTGGGCTCGCGATCGAGGCCTCGACGAGATTGAGGGACACGTTGCTGGAACTGAAGCGCTGCGTGCCGTTGTCCGGAGGGCGGCGGAGTGCAGCATCCAGCACCTCACGGTGTACGCCTTTAGCCGAGAGAACTGGGCACGAAGCGATAGCGAGGTTACGGCGCTCTTTGCGCTCTTGGCGACGACGATTGAGCGAGAGACCGATCAGCTGATCGCCAACAATGTCCGGGTCTCTTTTCTCGGGCGTATCGATGAACTTCCAGGCGACACCGCGTCACGAATCATCGCAGCCTGCGAGAAGACTGCCGCTGGTAGCGGCCTGCAACTCCACGTTGCGTTTAACTATGCGAGCCGTACGGAGATCGTGGATGCAGTTCGATCACTCATACGTTCTGGAGCAAAGGCCGAACAGATTGATGAAGCATCGGTAAGCGGCGCCCTGTACACGGCTGGGATTCCCGATCCTGATCTGCTTATTCGCACGGGCGGAGAAGAGCGGCTCTCGAACTTTCTCCTCTGGCAGTGCGCATATGCAGAAATTTTCACCTGGCCTGGACTCTGGCCTGACTTCGACCCCGCCGCCTTTGACGCTGCCCTTGCCGCGTACGCGCTCCGCCTCCGAAGGCTCGGCCGATGAGTAGCACGCTCTCGCAACGCGCAGTCGGCTCGGTGCTCGTCATTCCTGTTGGCCTCTCCCTCTTGCTCTGGCCACTTGGGACGCTTACGGTAACGGTGCTGCTGATCGCTCTTGCCGCGCGAGAGGCTGGGTGGCTTTTCACGAAGATTCTCGGTGGTGCATCTGGCACGTGGGCCGCGCTGCTTCTCCTTGCGCCGCTTGCCGGCGCACAGCTATCTGCTGAGGGAGCTGCAATTGCAGGCTTGGCAGCTTTACTGCTCTTCCTTGCAGGCGAACTTGCGCAAGCAGTGCGCGCGCCCAGTACATCACTTACCAGAAGGGCAGCGACACTCGTTGGAACGCTCGCCGTTGCAGTTTGGCTTAGTCCACTCCTGCTCTTCCCCGTGCTCGGTAGCGTCGAGCCTCACGGCCCAGTTGCCCCATGGCTGACGTGGATGCTCGTCGTTGTGTGGAGTGCTGATACTGCGGCGCTCGTGACAGGGATGCTCTTCGGGCGCAGGAAACTTGCGCCGCGCCTCTCACCGAAGAAGAGTGTCGAAGGCCTCTTCGGCGGTGTTGCCATCGCAACACTCCTGGGAACAGTCACCGCCGCGTATTTGCTCAACATCGCACCACTCACTGCAGGCATTGCTTCGTGTGCAGTTGCATGCGCGGCAGAGGGGGGAGACCTCCTCGAATCGCTCTTCAAGCGGGCTGCAGGCACGAAGAGCTCGTCGAGGCTCATCCCTGGACACGGTGGCGTCCTCGACCGCATCGATAGCCTTGTTATTGCCGCACCCGTAGTGCTGCTCGTCTACCTCTTGGTAACACCGTAAGTGGGCATGCGCGTCGCAATCATTGGTGCAACTGGTTCAATCGGAACCCAGGCGTTGGATGTGGCCTCCGAGCATCCAGAACGCTTCACCGTTGTCGCGCTCGCAGCGGGCTCGGAGAGTGAGCGATTCTCAACACTCCGGTCAGCACACCCACATGCCCACGCAATCACTGGTGGGTCTCGAGAGGATCTCGTAGCCCTTATAGAAGCGTCGGCGCCAGATCTCGTGCTCGTTGCATCGACCGGCCTTGTCGCGCTCCCTGCAACCCTCGCTGCGCTCAGAGGTGGCGCTGCGGTCGCAATCGCCAACAAGGAGACGATCGTTGCCGGAGGGGAACTCGTGATTGCCGCTGCGCGAGAGGCAGCAGCGCGCGTAGGCACCTCGGTACTTGAACGCTTGCGGCCGGTTGACTCGGAGCACTCCGCGCTGTGGCAGTGTCTCGCCGGCGAAGATCCAGCAAGCGTTGCAACGCTCTGGCTAACGGCAAGTGGTGGGCCATTTCGTGAGCGCGGAGCGGCAGAGATTGCGATGGCCACGGCAGAGGAGGCGCTCGCGCATCCCACCTGGACGATGGGGGCAAAGATCACGATCGACTCGGCATCACTGGTGAATAAGGGGCTTGAGGTGATTGAGGCGCACCGCCTCTTCGCCGTCCCGATGGCGCAGATTCACATCGCGATCCATCCACAAAGCGTGGTGCACGGGCTCGTTGAATTTACTGGTGGCTCTACCAAGGCGCAGCTCGGCGTGCCAGATATGCGCAGCCCCATTGCATACGCAATGGGCTACCCTGAACGTATGGCAACACGTGTGCGCTCCGTAAACTTGCTCGAGCGTGGAACACTCTCATTCGATGCGCCAGACCTCGTACGCTTTCCGGGTCTCCGACTTGCACTCGAGGCAGGCACGCGAGGGCAGGCTGCGACGGGAACACTCATTGCGGCAGATGACGTTGCCGTGACACGGTTTCTCGCTGGCGAGATGCGCTTTGGCGGCATTCCCGCTCTGATTGAGGCGGCTCTGACGCAGTTCGCTCATGCTGCCTCCCCACGAGATGCGGCAGACGTACTCGCGCTCGATGAAGAGGTTCGAACCTTTGCACGCGGCTGGCGCCCTTCAGCTGCACTCGCACGTGGCACACATGCCTGATCTGATCGGGCTCTTCTTCGGCGTGCTGGGCCCAATCCTCGCATTTGTGTTCATGTTGACCCCACTCATTGTTGTTCATGAGTTGGGCCACCTTATTGCTGCCCGCAAGTTCGGCGTGAATGCACCAGAGTTTGGAATTGGATTCCCGCCGCGCATCGCAACCTTCTTTAAGGGTGCAAAGACGGAGCTGACAATCAACGCGATCCCGATCGGCGGGTTCGTGCGCTTGGCTGGTGCAGAGGAGGGCGATCTTCAGAAGGGCGGCTGGAATCACGCATCCCTTCGCGCAAAGATTGCCATCATGGTGGCTGGCGTTGCGATGAACTTCGTTACCGCGATTATCCTCCTGACGATTGTCTTCGGACCGATGAGCGAGCGTGCAGAGGTCTACCTGAACGAGGTGCAAGCAGACTCTCCTGCTGCAGCCGCGGGAATGGTTTCGGGTGATCGTATTACCGCCATCAATGATGTTGCTCTAGAGATGCAGGGTGCTCCGTTGTCAAATTTGCGAACACTTGCGGGAGAAGAGATCAGTGTCACTGTCCTTCATGTAGACGGGCGAGCCGAGACGGTGACCGTGCACCTCCGTACGCTTGAGGAGGCAAAAGATCGCGGCGTACTTGGTGTGACAATCGAGAAGGTGAGCGCTGCTGGTCCACTCAGCCGTGGGCTGCCTGACGCGGCACGGATGGCAGTGGGGGAGTCCGCATCAGTTGCAACGGGGCTGCTCGACGCACTCTGGAAGCTTGCCTCATCTCCCTTCCAAAGCGGTACAGATGCACCAGCGCTTTCTGGTCCCATCGGACTCTCGGTAGCGGTTGCTGAGAACGCTGGTCGTTTAGGCCTTGCCGGACTCTTGCACTTCGCTGGAATTCTCTCGGTGAACTTGGCGGTCCTCAACATTCTGCCAATCCCGCCCCTCGATGGCGGGCGAGTTGCAACCGTCGTGCTGCGCAGGGCCCTTGGCGAACGGCGGGGGGTGCGCGCCGAGCGAATCTTGCAGATGGTTGGGCTTGCACTTATGTTGCTACTCTTCTCGTGGATAACACTCGGCGATGTGCTCGGACTCATCGGGAGGAACTAGTGAAGCCCACACTGAATGTTGTCGCTCGACCATCCGCAGAGCGACCCGACCTGCTCAAGCCACGCCGACGTGCCACCCCATCTGTCTCGGTCGGTGGCGTGATGATCGGTGCGGCACATCCCATCGTCGTTCAGTCGATGACAAACACCGATACCGCAGATGTGGCCAGCACGTTTGAACAAGTTGCGCATCTTGCACGTGCTGGGAGTCAGATCGTTCGCGTGACCGTGAACAATGAGCAGGCTGCCGCGGCGGTACCAGGTCTCGTACAGCGACTCGCCGACGCCGGTATCACAGCGCCGATCGTTGGTGACTTCCACTACAACGGGCATAAGTTGCTTGCCGCCTACCCACAAACTGCAGCCGCCCTAGCAAAGTTTCGAATCAATCCAGGGAACGTAGGCACGAAACACCGCGATGAGAACTTCCAGACGATCGTCAAGATCGCTGTTGAGCACGGCAAGCCTGTACGGATCGGTGTGAACTGGGGCTCGCTTGATCAAGATCTTCTGACGCAGCTCATGGAGGAGAACGCACGGGCTGCGGAGCCCGTCAGCGCGCGCGCGGTAACGATTGAGGCGATTGTCCGCAGTGCCCTGCAGTCTGCAGAGCTGGCCGAAGCGACAGGGATGGCGCACGATGCGATCATCCTCTCTGCAAAGACATCCAATGTCCGCGACTTGATCGACGTCTACCGCGAACTTGCCGCACGATGCGACTACCCCCTCCACCTCGGCCTCACTGAGGCGGGGATGGGCATGAAGGGGATCGTCGCCACTGCCGCAGGGCTCTCAAATGTCCTAAACGATGGGATTGGAGACACGATCCGCGTCTCCTTGACGCCGGAACCAGGTGGGGACCGTGCACTCGAAGTCGAGGTTGCTCAACAGGTACTCCAATCGCTCGGGCTTCGCGCCTTCTCACCGCAGGTAACCTCCTGCCCAGGCTGCGGCCGAACGACGAGCACCTTCTTTCAGGCGATGGCGAAGGAGATCCAGGCTTACCTCAAGGAGCGCATGCTTGTGTGGCGTGGACGGTATATCGGCGTGGAAGAGCTCGAGGTCGCGGTCATGGGCTGCGTGGTTAACGGGCCAGGCGAGTCGAAACATGCAAACCTCGGGATCAGCCTCCCTGGAACCTTTGAGGAGCCGGTCGCGCCTGTCTTTGTGGACGGGGCGCTCCGCACGACGCTCCGCGGCGGCCACATCGTGGCTGAGTTCACCCAGATCCTTGAGGAATACGTGGCGCAGCACTACCCGGAGGCGACCTAGACCGAGCTCAGGAACCCCCGTGGTATGATCAGGGGGATAAAGGCCGCCGAACGAGAGACGTGGGTGACCCCCACGTCTTTTTTATCGGGGTCCAACAGAGCAGGGGAGGTCTGACGTGAGCAAAGAGCTGATCAGCGCCCTCATTCAACT
The DNA here is from genome assembly GCA_903864185.1 of uncultured Chloroflexota bacterium. Classification (GTDB taxonomy): domain Bacteria; phylum Chloroflexota; class Limnocylindria; order Limnocylindrales; family Limnocylindraceae; genus Limnocylindrus. Next base: position 87,163 of record CAIPEX010000009.1, read on the forward strand.
TGGCGCGGAGCGAGGAATCGACCGCGACGCCGTCCTCCGGGCGGCCGAGGAGTCGTATGCCGCCGCGCTCAACCGCAAACACACCTCGGGTGATATCCATGTTCAGTTGAACTCAGACTCGGGCGAGATGCGGGTCTTCCGCGGCCGCCGCGTTGTCGAGGAGGTGCTGAATGCTGGCGCAGAGTGGAGCCTGGTCGAGGCACAGGCCATTGACCCGAGCGCCGTCGTTGGCAGCCTTGTTGAGACCGAGCAGTTGAGCCCTGAGGTGGGGCGCATTGTTGCCGCGCAGGCGCGCCAGGTGCTCCAGGCACGCCTCGTCCAGATTCAGCGTGACACGATCATGAACTCGTTCATGGAGCGAGCTGGCGAAGTCGTGACCGGCCAGGTGGTGCGCGTCGACCGCCGAAACCTCGTCCTTGACCTTCAGAAGGCAGAAGCCTATCTCCCTGCAACCGAGCAGTCGCCGCTCGACACCTTCCGCATCGGAGAAAATGTGAAAGCGCTTCTCCTCGAGGTACGACAGACCGTGCGCGGTCCTGAGATCCAGCTTACGCGCACACATAAGAATTTCGTAAAGAAGCTCTTTGAGATTGAGGTTCCAGAGTTGCTCGACGGCACGGTCGAGATCACTGGCATTGCGCGAGAGCCAGGGAATCGCACGAAGTTGATGGTCGCCTCACGCCAGCCGGGACTTGATCCTGTAGGTGCGGTGATCGGACAGCGTGGCGCACGCGTGCAGGCTATCGTCGAAGATCTCGGCGGTGAAAAGATTGACATCATTGCGCACACCGACGACCCCGCAGAGATGATCGGTCGGGCCCTTGCGCCTGCCCCCGTGCTCTCAGTCACGGTTGACGAAGCAACGACGTCAGCTGTTGTTGTGGTGCCAGAGCGCGCGCTCTCGCTTGCGATCGGTGCGGGTGGCCAAAACGCACGCCTTGCAGCGCGACTTACCGGTTACCGAATCGATATCAAGAGTGACAATCCGAATCCAGGTACGCAATCAGATGATGCGACCAGCGAACCAGCAGACGTTGCAGTGGTCGCTGAGCCGGAGGCATAAGACGAACGCAATCATCCGCACATGCATCGTCTGCCGTGAAGAGCGCGGGAGCGATGAGCTTGTGCGAGTAACGGCTGGACCAGGCGCAGGTCAAGAGTCAACTGGAAAGATCGGCAGAGGCGCTTGGATCTGCCGCGGGGCTGATGAAGAGCACGAGCGTGACCTACGCAACGTGCTCTCGCGGTCACTCCGCCGAGCGGTGAGTGAAGAAGAGCTAAACGCGGTGCTCGTAGAACGAGCATCGACGAGCAGTACGAAGGAGGGCGAGCGATGACAAAGCAGCGAAAGAGCGCACGCCCACCTCGGCCAGAACGCGCACCGCTTGAGCCGCGCGCCGAGCGACCAGCGCAAGTCCACGACGGGATTCTTGAGCTGCCATCAACCATCATTGTGAGCGACCTCGCGACGCTACTAAAGGTCAACCCTGCCGACATCATCAACCCCCTCATTCGCAGTGGCGTATTCGCAACGATGAATCAAGGCATCGATCGTGAGACCGCGGCGCTCATTGCAACCGAGCTCGGATTTACCGTTGCTGAACCAGAACCTGAAGCTGTTGAAAGTGAACCAGCTGAGCCAGTGAAGACACAGCCGGCAGCGGCAAAGACCGTCTTCTTCGAAGAGCGCGTGGGTGCAAAGCTCGTCGCGCGTGCACCAATCGTCACGGTTATGGGGCACGTTGATCATGGAAAGACGAGCCTGCTCGATGCATTGCGAAAGACCTCAGTGGCTGCTGGTGAGCGTGGCGGGATTACGCAACACCTTGGCGCGAGCGAGGTGCGCCGGGGTGACCGCTCCGTCCTCTTCCTCGACACTCCAGGTCACGAAGCCTTTACCGCTATGCGCGCACGAGGCGCGCGCGTCACAGATATCGCAGTGATTGTTGTAGCAGCCGACGATGGCGTCATGCCGCAAACGCGTGAAGCGATCAGCCATGCGCGAGCAGCGAACGTGCCAATCATCATCGCGATGAACAAGATCGATAAGCCTGATGCAAATCCTGAGCGCGTGAAATCTGAACTTGCTGAATCAAACGTTGTCGTTGAGGCATACGGCGGCGATGTCCCGATGGTGGCTGTTTCAGCGAAGAGTGGCGAGGGGCTCGACGAGCTCCTCGACATGGTCCTCCTCGTAGCCGACCTTGGTGACTACACGGCGGATCCAGACCGAGCCGCAGTCGGCACGGTGATCGAGGCTCAGCGCGATAAGGGCCGCGGGCCCATCGCAACGGTAATCGTTCAAACGGGCACGCTTCACGTGGGCGACGCCGTGGTTGCTGGTGGTGTTTCGGGTAAAGTCCGCTCGCTTGAGTCGACCGACGGCAAGCGGATTAAGTCTGCCGGACCATCGACAGCGGCGATCCTTTCGGGCCTCCCTGAGGTTCCGGCAAGCGGCGAGATCTTCCGGGTTGCTCCCGATGAGCGCGCTGCTCGTGAGATGGCAGAACAGGCACGCAATGAAGCTACTGCTGGTCGCGAGGGCCGAGGGCACGCATCGATGGAAGACCTCTACCAGAGGATCCAGTCGGGTGGAGGCAAGGAGGTGCGCGTCATCCTTAAGTCAGATGTTGCCGGCTCCCTTGGTGCGATCGAGCATCAGTTGGAGAAGATTCAAAGCGACGAGGTGCGCATCAACGTCCTCCTTTCTGCCGCAGGTGAGGTGACGGAGAACGACATCCTTCTTGCCAGCGCATCTGACGCGATTGTCCTTGGATTCACCACGAGTGTCACCCCAGGCGCACGTCGCATGGCTGAGACAGAGAAGGTCGATGTTCGTCTTTACGAGATCATCTATGAGCTTGCCGATGATATGAAGGCAGCAATTGAAGGCATGCTCGACCCTGAGAAGTCCGAAGTGATCGAGGGCCGTGCAGAGGTGAAGCAGATCTTCCCAGGGAAGGGGATCATCATCGCCGGCTGCGTTGTTCGCGAAGGCCGGGTGACGCGCGGAGCAAAGGTCCGACTCTTCCGAGGCGGGAATCTTGTTGCGACTGACGTGATCGAGTCCCTCCGCCGCTTCCGCGACGATGTGCGCGAGGTGAAAGAGGGGCAAGAGTGCGGCATCGGCATCGGTGAGGGGATCGTGGTGCAAGAGGGAGACATGCTGGAGATCGTTGGGGAACAATCAACGCGCAGGAAGCTGTAGCCATGGTTGACCGCATGCCGCGTGTGGACGAGCTTCTTCGAGAGGAGATCAGCTCGCATATCTCTCGCGACATTAGCGATCCGCGGCTTGGGTTTGTGACGGTAACCGCGGTTGAGACAGCACCAGACCTGCAGCACGCCAAGGTCTACGTCAGCATGATCGGCACCGAGGCCCAAGCAGCAGATTCACTTGCAGCGCTGAAGAGTGCTGCGCCATACATCCGCACCCTCATCTCTCGCGGGCTTCGCATTCGTCGTGTGCCGGCACTGCACTTTGCTGTGGATGCAACGGGTCTACGCGGTGCACGGATTCAACAACTATTGGGAAGCATCGCAAACGGCAGCCAGCCGCCAGCAGATCTCTCGGAACTACCTACGCCAGGGGCGAGTAACGCGGAAAGCCATGAGTAGCCTGGCGCACCTCACGAGGTCGCTCGAGGCCGAAGCGAAGAGCGTTGTTCCGCCTGAACTATTGAAGCTGCTTACCACGGCACAGCGAGTGTGGGTTGTCCCTCACGAGCGTCCCGATGCCGATGCGCTCGGCGCAGCGCTCGCCCTTCAGTTGATCCTCGCAGGGCGAGGCGTTGAGGTGGCCGTTGTGAGCGCAGATCTCCCTTCGCAAGTGTATGACGTGATCCCGACCATCGGCCGCGTGGTGACGGAGCCGCCAGCGTGGGCGCCCGATGCGGTCGTGCTCGTCGATTGTGCGGACCCACGTCGTGCCGGTCGCATCGGCGTACTCATTGACGCACTCCCTGCAACAACGCCACGTGCTCTCATTGACCATCACGTCTCCAACAATGCAACGTGGCCAATCAGCTGGATTGATGCCTCAGCAGCAGCGACATGTGAACTGGTTACGCTGCTCGCAGTTGCACTCGGCACAGAGTTGGAGAAGGTCGACGGGCTTCCCGCAACGCTTGCCGCCGGCCTCATCATGGATACGGCAACGTTCCAGCATGGGAACACAACTCCGCGCACATTAGAGGTTGGTGCACTCCTCCTCGCCGCTGGCGCGCCTATCTCTGAAATCTCGCGTCGCATCTATCGCACAAAGCCACTATCGCAACTCCAGTTGCACGCAGCCGTCCTCTCGTCCATTGCGACGAGCGATGAGGGGAGCACCATCTACGCCGTCATGAGCGAGCGCGACCTCACAAGCGTTCATGCATCAGTCGAAGACAGCGAGGGGATCGTCGACGTCTTGGCACAGGCAGCAGCATCCGATGTCGCGCTCTTCTTTAAGGAGGAGAGTCCAACAGCGACGAGGCTCTCTGTGCGGACAAAGGGGGATGCGCCAGATGCAACAGCAATCGTTGCAACGTTCGGCGGCGGGGGGCATGCTCGAGCTGCAGGCGCAACCGTTGCTGCATCGCTGCCAGACGCCACCGCACTTGTGCTCACCGAAGTCGCACGTCTCCGCAGAAACGGTACAACGCGCCGAGCGGAGTAGACATGGCTAGGCGTCGCCCAAGTACGCCTGGCATTGACGGCGTGCTCCTCGTAGATAAACCATCAGGACCAACGAGCCACGACGTCGTTGCAAAAGTACGTCGCCTCGCCGGACAGCCCCGCATCGGTCACGGGGGCACACTTGACCCGTTTGCAACGGGGGTTCTCGTCCTCGTCCTCGGTCGTGCAACACGCCTCGCCTCGCTGCATCTCGGCGGGATCAAACGCTACGAGGCGACCTTCTCGTTTGGTGGTCAAACGACAACCGACGACCTGGACGGCGAGAGGGTCGGCGAGAGGGTCGGGAGCGCCACGGCAACAGCGACGAGAGATGCGGTTGCAGCCCTTCTGCCGCGCTTTCGGGGACTACTCGAGCAGGTGCCGCCGAGCCACTCAGCAAAGCGCACAGACGGTGTCCGTGCGTATGAGCGCGCGCGGGCAGGGGAGGTCGTTGAGCTCGCACCGCGGAGTGTTGAGGTCCGCCACTTTGAGCTGACGAGCTGGGACGACTCCCACCCTGAAGAGCCGCTCATGTCGGCCGTCCTAGAGGTCAGCTCTGGCACGTACATTCGCGCGATCGCTCGCGACCTTGGTGCAGCAGTTGGATCTGGTGCGCACCTCGTTGCACTTCGCCGTACCGCTGCGGGGGCGTTCGATGTTGCGCAGGCGCACGCCATGGAAGAGGTTGCACAGGCCGCGCTCGAAGGGCGCCTGCGCGATCTACTCCTGCCGCTCGATGCAGGTCTAACGGCGCTCCCCGTAGGCGTGATCACTGCCGAGGCTGGAGCGTTGATCACTGATGGTGCGCTGATCCCCGATGAGATGCTTGATGCCGCCGGCCGATCGGTTCTTGAAGGAGAGCAGCTCCGCCTGACGATTGATGGCAACTTAGTCGCACTTGCACGGCGCACAGCTCGAGGAGCACAGCCAGAACGCGTCTTCACTGTGCCGGTCCTGCCGCGAAGTGTTGGCGTGCGACGATGATCCCGCACGTAGCAAGCTGGAGCGCCCTGGAGCATGAACTAGGGGCACGAGTGCCTTCGCGCGGTGTCGTCCTGACGCTCGGCGTGTTCGACGGCATGCACCTCGGCCACGTCGCCCTGCTCAAGCGCGCGCATGAGATGGCGCAGGGGTTGGACGCGCTGCGCGTGCATGTTGGCTTTACGCCACACCCAGACCTTCTCTTGCGCGGGGTGCTCCCACTTCAGCTGCTCGACCCTTCAGAGCTCGTCGCTCGTATGGAACAGGCAGGCGTCGACCTCTTCTGCGAACTGCCATTTGACGCTCAGCTGCGCGATACGCTCTGGTCAGACTTTTTGATGCGCCTTACAAGTGTCACGAAGGCGGTCGGCATCACCCTCTCGCCTGAGAGTGCCTTTGGCGCACGCCGAGAAGGGACAGTCGCGCGCGTGGAGGCATGGGGGAGTGTGCACGGCCTCCAGGTCGCAGGGGTCGACGAAGTGCTCTGGGGCGGCGCGGCCGTTAGGAGTACCCGTATTCGCGAGGCAGTCGGACAGGGCGACCTTCAGGCAGCTCACGCAATGCTTGGACGCCCCTATGCATTGATCGGCACGCGAACTGGTGACGCACTCGACCTCTCGCTCGAGCGGACCGCATGGTGCATCCCGCCAAGTGGGCAGTATGAGGTGGCCCTCCAGCCCCTTGAGCTCGCACTGCACGATCTTGAGGGCTCACGCGGAGAGGATGCCGTGGTCCGGGTGGATCGTGAGGCACGGATCTGCCACCTGCCCCCTGCAACCCCTCGCGCCCACGAGGCTATTGATGGTGAAAAGGTGCGCATAACGCTCCGCGCTAGACGGCTGGGCGCCTGATTGCTACCCTAGGGGCATATCAGTGTGATGTGAATGAAGGGTCGCCCTTTGAGCGGCCAGGAAGACAGGAGAACACCAGTTGCCACTAGACACGACAGCCGTTGAGCGCATCGTCGCTGAAAACGGTCGACACGCCAAGGACACAGGCTCTGCAGAGGTGCAAATTGCCCTCCTCACGGCGCGCATCGAAGAGTTGACGCGCCACTTGCAGACCTTTAAGCAGGACAATCATTCGCGCCGCGGGCTTCTCAAGCTCGTCGGTCAGCGACGCCGCCTGCTGACCTTCCTTAAGCGTGACAACGCGGCCAGCTACCTCGCCCTCAGCGAGAAGCTCGGACTTCGCCGCTAACCCCGAGCTCGGCAATAGCCGAGCACCTTGGCTGTGAGCACATATGTGCCAGCCTGAATAGGAGAACCATGGAAATCACAACCGTATCCGCCGAGTTTGGCGGGCAGACACTCACGATTGAAACAGGCCGGATGGCCCGCCTTGCTGGCGGTGCAGTAACGGTGCGCTACGGCGACACCGTCGTGCTTGGAACGGCGAACCGAAGCGAGCCACGACCTGGTCTCGACTTCTTCCCACTGACGATTGAATTTGAAGAGCGCATGTACGCCGCGGGGAAGATCCCAGGCGGCTACATCAAGCGAGAGGGCCGAGCATCAGAAAACGCCACCCTTTCAGCTCGCCTCACTGACCGCCCGATTCGCCCGCTCTTCCCTGAGGGGTATAAGGACGACGTGCAGGTGGTCATCACCGTCTTGAGCGCGGATCAAGAGAACGATCCAGACATCCTTGGCACGCTCGCTGCATCAGCAGCGCTGACGATCTCAGAGATCCCGTTCCTTGGCCCAATCGGCGCAGTGCGCGTCGGCCTAATCGATAGCAAGTTCGTGCTCAACCCGACCTTTGCACAACTTGAGACGAGTGAACTTGATCTTGTTGTCTCGGGCACGGCCGATGCCATCATGATGGTTGAAGCCGGTGCGAACCTGATCGACGAAGAGAAGATGGCCGATGCAATCGAGTTTGGCCACGATGCGATCAAGGCGTTGATCTCGCTCCAGAATCAGCTTCGCGAAAAGGTGGGGAAGGCAAAGCGCATTCCATATATCGAGCCAGCCGCTTCGAGCGTCCTCACGTTTGCTGAGGCACTAGAGGCGAAGGCGAGCTTCGTGGTTGTCGATACAGAGACGACAGGGCTCGATCCCAAGCTCTCTGATCTTGTTGAAGTTGCAGCCGTTAAGGTTGTCGGAGGCAAGATTACGGACCGCTGGAGCACGCTCGTCAATGCTGGGAACCCGATTGTCGGCTCCCAGATGCACGGACTAAAGACGGCAGATGTTGCTTCTGGCGTAGCGCCAAAAGCTGCTGCAGAAGAACTGTTGAAATTTGCGAAGGGCTCGATCCTCGTCGGGCATAACCTCGGATTTGACATCGGCTTCCTGGATGAAGCGCTTGGAAAGGGTCGAACCTTTGGCGTAGAGGAGGGGAGCTACCTTGACACCCTCGTGCTCTACCGCGAGTCGTACCCTGAGAGCGAATCGTTCAAGCTTGGCGACCTGGCGCGCATCTATGGGGTGGCAACAACGCCGAACCATCGAGCGCTCCCGGATGCTGAGGCTACGGCCGAGCTCCTCCTCTTGCTTGCAGCCGACCTGCCGAAGCGTCTGAGCACGCTGAAGTCGGGGATTGAGGATTCCATTCGTGCAGCACGAAGCGGCAAGGGAGAGCCAAAGGCGCTCCTCGAGTCCGCTCGACGCGCAGCACGCGTCGGTAAGAACCTCTTCTACTGGATGCACAAGAAGACTGCTCGTGGGATGACTATGAACGAAGGGATTCGACTCGACGGTCGCAAGGTTGATGAGATTCGACCGATCACCGTTGAGGTTGGCCTGCTGCCACGCGCACACGGCACGGGACTCTTCACCCGCGGCGACACACAGGCACTCAGTGCTGCGACCCTCGGGCCGTTGGCACAAGGGCAGCGCCTCGACACGATCTCGCCGATCACGGAGAAACGCTATATCCATCACTACAACATGCCGCCATATAGCACCGGTGAGAACAAGCCGATGCGCGGCCCTGGCCGACGTGAGATCGGGCACGGTGCGCTCGCTGAGCGTGCGTTGATCCCAGTACTCCCAACGCCAGAAGAGTTCCCTTACGCGATCCGCGTCGTCTCTGAGTGTGTGACCTCGAACGGCTCCACCTCGATGGCTTCGACGTGTGGCTCAAGCCTCGCGCTTCTCGATGCCGGGGTTCCGATTAAGGCATCGGTTGCGGGAGCCGCGATGGGTCTGATGTCAGAGCCAAGCGGCGAGTTCGTTGTCCTGACAGACATCCTCGGAAAAGAGGATGCCTTCGGCGACATGGACTTCAAGGTGACGGGTACCCGCACCGGTATCACCGCATTGCAGATGGACATTAAGGTGCAGGGGATTACCGGGAAGATCATCCGAACAGGATTGAAAGATGCCCTAACGGCGCGTCTCTCGATCCTCGACAAGATGGATGCCGTGATCTCAACGGCGCGACCTGAGCTTTCAGACTTCGCACCGCGCATCACGACGATCAAGATCAACCCAGAGAAGATCCGCGACATTATTGGTAAGGGTGGGGCAACCATCCGCGGCCTGCAAGATAAATACCAGGTCAATATCAATGTCGAGGACGACGGCACGATCCAGATCGCATCTGCTGACCCAGAGCGTACGAAGGGCGTCCTGGATGCCATTAACGGCATCACGAAGGAGGTCGAAGTCGGCGCGCTCTACATGGGTAAGGTGACCCGCATCATGGGCTTCGGCTGCTTCGTCGAGATCCTCCCTGGCAAAGAAGGCCTGGTTCGCATTGGCGAGCTTGCCGACTACCGTGTCAACACCGTCGAGGACGAGGTTGCAGTAGGGGACGAGATCATGGTTGTGGTGATGGAGGTTGACCGCCAGGGGCGTGTGAACCTGTCACGCCGTGCTGCGATGCAGCGCCATAAGGCGGCTCCGCGCGACTGATCTGCCGGCAGCCTTGACGAGCAGGGTTCCTACGGTGCGAGAGGTAGCGCTCAACGTCCTGGTCAGCGAGATCGCCGCGTGCAGTGCCTGCGCTCTTGCGAGCGGGCGCACAGCAACGGTTCCTGGTGAGGGGCTCGCCTCGGCGAAGCTCATGCTTGTCGGTGAGGCTCCGGGTGCCCGGGAAGATCGCGAGGGGAGGCCATTTGCTGGCGCCTCTGGCACGCTTCTCAATCAACTGCTGGATGGCGCTGGGCTCAGTAGGAACGATGTCTTCATCACGAACACGGTGAAGTGCCGCCCGCCTGATAATCGCGACCCCCGCGCAGATGAGATCGCTTCCTGCAGCACATTCCTCTCGCGTCAGATCGAGGCAATCTCGCCCCAGGTCGTCGCAACCCTCGGGCGTCATGCACTTGCTGTCTTTGCGCCTGGCGCAGTCATTGGCGAGGCACACGGTGCGCCCTACCAAGGAGAACGGCAAAACCTTCACAGCGGGGTGATACTTTTCCCCCTCTATCACCCTGCTGCTGCGCTCCACAACGGCAAGCTTCGGCCAACACTTGAGGAAGACATGCGAGCCCTCGCGGCGCTACTCGGGGCTCCTGCTCGTGTGGGGGCTGGTACGGCTACCCTATACGGAACGCCTCAGGAGGGCGTACGTGCTGAAGCGGGAAGGGGAGGGTGAAGTGAGTCGACGACCGAACCGTGCCCCCGCAAGCGGTGCGCCGCTGCGATTGATCCCGCTTGGTGGCATGGGCGAAATTGGAAAGAACCTCTACCTCTACGAATACCTCGACACGATCATCCTCGTCGACTGCGGGCTCGCCTTCCCGGACGAGACGACGCTTGGCGTCGACATCATAATCCCCGACATCACCTATCTTCGCGAACGAAAGTCTGCTGTGAAGGCAGTTCTCATCACCCACGGCCACGAAGATCACGTCGGCGCACTCCCGCACATCCTTCCCGAGCTTCCAGGCGTTCCTGTCTACGCGAGCATCCTCGCTCGGGGGCTGCTCGCAAACAAGCTCAAGGAGTTCAAGGTCTCCGCGAACCCACTCCTGCCGCTCAACGCTGGCGATCGACTCAACATCGGTCCATTCAGCATTGAGCCATTCCGGATTGGGCACTCGATTCCAGATGCGATGGGCTTCGCGATTCATACGCCAGTCGGCACCGTTGTGCATACGGGTGACTTCAAGTTCGATCAGACGCCTGCAGACGGGAAGGGGAGCGACTTTGCCACCCTTGCACGAATCGGTGCAGACGGTGTCATTGCACTCGTCTCCGATAGCACGCGCGCAGAAGTCCCAGGCTATACGCCAAGCGAGAGGATCGTTGGCGAGGCGTTCCGTGGAATCATGAGTGAGACACAGGGCAGAGTGATCGTTGCCACATTCGCATCGAATATCGCACGCATCCAGCAGGTGCTTGATGCCGCAAGCGAACTTGGGCGGCAGGTGGCGGTGGTCGGCCGCTCCATGGAGCAAAACGTGAAGATCGCCCGAGATCTTGGCTACCTTCGCTTTAAGACTCCTCTCGTCGCAAAAGAAGAGATCGCGAAGCGCAAGAAGCAGCCGCTTGTGATCGCAACAACGGGAGCGCAGGGTGAACCGATGGCCGGTCTTGCAAAAATGGCGAACGGTGAGCACCGCAACGTTGAGATTCAGGGTGGCGATACGGTTATCGTCTCCGCATCGCCGATCCCGGGAAACGAAGAGGCAGTTGGACGAACGATTGACAACCTGTTCAAATCTGGTGCAAATGTGATCTACCACTCCATTGCCCAGGTGCACGTCTCTGGACACGCGTCGCAAGAAGAGCTCAAGCTCATGCTTGCGCTAACGAAACCGAAATACTTCGTGCCAATGCATGGGGAGATGCGCATGCAGGTCGCGCACGGGCGCCTTGCAACGCAAATGGGCGTGGCAGCATCGTCCGTGTTCATCATTGATAACGGCACACCTGTGGAGTTCCTCGCCGATGGCAGTGCGCGACGCGGCAAGCCAGTGGCGCATGGCTCAGTCTTTGTTGACGGTGCATCCGTAGGGGAGATTAGCGAGATTGTCCTGCGCGATCGCCGAACTCTCGCCGACGACGGAATCGTTGTTGTCATCGCCACTGTCGATGCCTCAACGGGACGACCTGTTGGGCGACCTGCCCTCGTCACCCGCGGATTCCTTAATGGCGACGAGGACAACAAGCTAGTCGAGGCTGCCATCGACATCGCCCTCAAGGCAATTCAACATAAGGGCGACCGAGCCGCGGAGACCGGCTTGATTAAGGCGCAGTTGAGCGAATCTGTGTCTCGCTTCCTCAGCCGGGAGACGAAGCGACGACCACTCGTGGTCCCGGTAGTCGTCGAGGTCTAGCCATGGCGAAGCGACACGACTCGTCACGCAGTAAGGAGAGGCAGAAGAGCCTCATCAGCCCCGCCGCTCAACGCACGCTGATCTTTCTTGGTCTTGCTGTAACGGGCGTCATCTTTGCGATCGGCCTGATCCTCCCAGGGCGCGGCCTCATTGCAGACACGCTCCGCGACGTTATCGCGCCATGGTTTGGCGGCGGACGCTGGCTCCTCCCGCCACTGCTGATTGCAACTGGAGTCTGGGTCGAGCGCCGCGCTGCTGCAAGCAGTCGCCCGCTTCTCCGCGTGCTCCTCGGTGCCCTCGGTTTCGCTGCGCTCCTCGCATTGATCGAGATTCTCCTTCCGGGAAGAGGGGGGATTATCGGCGGCCTGCTTGGCTCCGGCTCGGCGCAAATGCTGACCGGCATTGGTGCCGCCGTCGCCTGGTTCGCAATCCTCGTGGGTGTTGGACTTGTCCTGAACGACGCGCTTGTCCGTTCGATCTTTCGGGCGCTCTTCTCGGGGGCAAAGGGTGGCGTTGGGGTCGCGCTGCGCGGGGCTGAGAGCCTTGTAGAGGCGCGCCAGCGGGCAGAGGCAAGTCGAGAGGCCGCCAGCCCAGTTGAACCGCCGCTCTCGCCTCTGCCGCCACGCCCAATACGAATTGAGGAGGCTGCACCCGTCCCATCCTCAGCGACGCTCGCCCCTCCGAAGGTCTCCGGCGCCGGGGTGCGTGCCGGTGCATCCGCGCGTTCGGCGTCAACCATCGCGGCCGACCTTCCTGCTGCTGGCACCCCCACCGAGTGGCGACTGCCAAGCTACTCGCTCCTCCCCGAGCGCGAGGCGGTCGCGACCGGAGGGGGGATGGACCACAGCACGAATATGGAGGTGATCCGGCGGAAGTTGGAGAGCTTCGGCATCACGGCAACAGTTGATGCCTATAGCTCTGGTCCTGTCGTTACCCAGTACGAGGTGCTCCCGAGCGCAGATGTACGCCTGAGCCGGATCGAGGCGCTTGCCGATGACCTGGCGATGGCGCTGAGCGCGCGGTCGATCCGCATCCAGGCGCCGATTCCAGGCCGCTCCGTTGTCGGCATCGAGATTCCCAACCGCGAAGGTGTCGTCGTTGACCTGCGCAGCGTATTCGAGAAGCGCGAGATGGCGGGTCCAACTGCAAAGTTAATGTTTGCCCTCGGCAAAGACGTTGGCGGTAGCGAGGAGGCTGCGGATCTCGCAAAAATGCCACACCTACTGATCGCAGGCGCAACCGGGTCGGGGAAGAGTGTCATGGTCAACGCACTTATCGCCTCGCTCCTCTTCCACAACACGCCTGACGAGCTCCACCTGATCCTCGTCGATCCTAAGCACGTAGAACTCTCCGGCTATAACGGGCTTCCGCACCTGCTGGTCCCCGTGATTACCGAGGCCCAGAAAGCCTCAACCGTTCTCATGTGGGCTGTTGGCGAGATGGAACGGAGGTACCACCTCTTTGCTGCCGCAGGCGCGAGAAACCTTGAGGCGTACAACGAGATGATCGCAAAGGTACAGGCACTAGATCCTGGCGACCCAGAGCGAGTTAGCCATTCGCTTGCGAGTGCTGAGCGGCTCGAGTTCATCGTGATCATCATTGATGAGCTTGCCGATCTGATGATGCAAGATGGTCGAAATACCGAAGAGCCGATCGTGCGCATCGCGCAGAAGGCTCGTGCAACTGGTATCCATATGGTGCTCGCCACACAACGCCCCTCTGTGAATGTTGTGACTGGATTGATTAAGGCAAATATTCCCAGCCGCATCGCATTCTCCATGGCGAGCCAAATTGACTCACGAACCGTACTCGACGCTCCAGGCGCTGAAGACCTCATTGGTCGGGGAGACATGCTCTTCCAGCCCTCCGACATGCCGAAGCCGGTTCGACTGCAAGGTGTCTTTGTCTCAGATGCAGAGATTGCAGCCGTCGTAAACCATTGGAAGAGCCAGGGAGCTCCACGATATCGGCTAGATATCCTCGACGACGGATCGCAGGGCAGGAGCAGCTCAGCCGCCTCTGGAAGGCCCGACGAAGATCGCGATCGTCTCTTCGATGAGGCTGCGAGTGTTATTAACGAGCATGACCGCGCATCGGCCTCGCTCTTGCAGCGCCGACTCCGGATTGGCTATGCGCGTGCGGCGCGGATCATCGATCAGCTTGAAGCAGCCGGGTACATCGGCGCATTCGATGGCTCAAATGCGCGCGTGGTGCTCTCGCGCGAGGGGGGCGATGCCAGTACACCTGAGGAGGGGGCGGGGGAGGGCCAGTGACGTCCCAACCTGTGCTCGAGCCAGCAGAAGGATCCCCCGTGAGTGCAGGTAAGCAACTGCGATCTGCGCGGGAAGCAGCAGGTCTCTCTATCGCGCAGGTCTCGACAGCACTCCGTATTCCCGAGTTAGTGATTGCTGCGTTAGAGAACGAAGAGTTGGGACGCCTGCCAGAACCGATTTACATTACGGGGCTTATCAGGAACTACGCACGTCACCTGAAGATTGCACCAGAGCAAATCCTCAGCACCTGGCCTGCGGATGCGTCTGTGCCGCTTCAGCGTGACGCACGCCCCTCCGCGCCGCGAGAGCGTTCCAAGGACGTGGGCTCAGCAGAAGGCGCGTGGGTGGGGCTGCGCGCGCGCAGCGCTACCTCCTGGAGCAGCCTTGTCCAGCGAGTCCTTCAGCTTGGGTCGATTCGTATCTTTGCTGTCGGCGTGGGTATCTTCCTCGCACTCCAGTTTGTGCGCTTCATAACGCCACCATCGGTAACAGTCAGCGTTCCCGTAGAAGACGTCGTTACGCTCCAGGAGGGCGTGCTCGTTGCAACACTCAGCGGCACCTCTCCAGCAGGAGCGCGCATTAATGTGACGGCAAGCGGTGGGTCTGACGTTGCAGTGGTTGCAGATGAGCAGGGGAACTGGAGCCTACAGCTCCCACTCTCGTACGGCCGCACAGAGGTGGAGATGCAAGCTGAGGATGCGGCGACGGGAAGTCTTTCCGGTGAGATCGTTCGTCGTGTCTTTATCGTGCCCCTTCCGGCAGAGTTTGGCCCGATGCTCACCGCAGCGCTCCCGCTGGACGGGGTGAAGCTTGACTCGCTCCCACTCGGATACGAACTCGCGACGGCTCCAGGGCAGGAGGTAGCCTTTAGCGCGAGCAGCGATGGGATTCAGAGCATCAGTCTCGACCTGCTCGCTGGGGCCGACGGGCACCTAAGCGGGGAGATCTTCCTCCCGGCAGGCGAGTGGGTGGTGCGTTTTTCGGCTGCCGCACCGAGCGGACAAAAGACAGAGGTAGAGCGCTCCGTATCGATCAGTTACAGCGGTGCAGTCGTCGCCGTGGTGGGCACTGAGGGCTCCACATGGGTTCGCGCATGGAGCGACGGTGCCGTTGACTCGAGTATCGGCCCGAATGGCTCAACGATCCACGTAGGAGAAGAGTTCCGCTTCGCAGCGGACCGCGTCGTAGAACTGCGGTTTGGCGACCCTCGAGCAGTGACGATTACCCTTAATGGGCGTATCCTTAAACCCCTTGGTACACCAGGCGTACTCGGCTCGTGGTCGTTTAATGCTGACGGAACTGTCAATACTTCAGCGAGAAAGTAGGAGGAGCGATGAGCAGCGACAATTCCTTCGACGTAGTGTCTGACTTTGACCGGCAGGAGCTCAAGAATGCGCTCGATCAAACACGAAGAGAGATCGCAACTCGCTACGACTTTCGCGGTGCAACCGCAGAGATCGAAGAGGAGAAGGAGGAGCTCGTCATTCGTGTAGACGGAGAGCTCCGGCTCAAGGCGCTCCGCGACATGCTGGAGTCCAAGGCGATCAAACGCGGGGTCGACCTGCGCACCTTTGAGTGGGGGAAGCACGAAGCAGCGGGTGGCGACACGTTGCGCATCCATGTGAAACTTCGCCGTGGTCTCGATGATGCGACTGCCAAGCGCATTGCCAAAGCAGTGCGCGAGTCGTTCCCAAAAGTCAAAACCCAGATTCAAGGGGAGGCGGTGCGCGTATCTGCAAAGTCAAGGGACGATCTGCAGGCGGTCATTGACTTCCTCCGCTCCTTTGAGGTAGATCGGCCGCTGCAGTTCGAAAACTATCGATAACATGACGCGAACAGGGAGCGAGATCGGTCTCGGCATAAGCCCAGCACGTACAGCCAAGACCCTTAGTGCTGCAGATCGACTCCATGTTGTTGGCGTTGGTGGGGTGGCAGCGATGGGCGCTGCGCTTCATGCTGCCGCACTCGGCGTGCACGTGACCGGGGTTGATGACCGGCTGAGCCCCAGCGCAGAGAGGATTCTCCGCGATGCCGGAGTTGTGCTCGTGGATGGCAGTGACGTGTCGCCCTTGAAAACAGCAACGAGCCTTGCGGTCTCAAAGGCAGTTACGAGCATTCGCCCCGACCACCCACAACTTGAGGCTGCGCGTGCAGCTGGCGTGCCAATCATCAGCGTGCAGCAGGTGATCGCCGACGCAGCGGCCACCTATGGTGGACCACTGCTGGCAGTTGCAGGCACACATGGGAAGACAACCTCTACCGGCTGGCTGCTTGAGCTTCTGCGTGCATCTGGAGTTAATCCCGCCGCATTTATCGGCGGTCCGCTACCAGAGGGGACCGGGACGCCACCTGGCTCGCCTGTCCACCTTGGTGATAGCCCGGGATTTATCGTTGAGGCTGATGAATATGCTGGCAACTTTGACGCGTACGCAGCAGACTGCGCACTCATCCTGAATGTTGACTGGGATCATCCGGACGTGTTCCGCGATCGACGCGCCGTCATTGAGGAGTTCATCCGCTGGTCGAGGCCCACACTCAGTCGCACGGGTCTCGTGGTAAATGTGGGTGATAGCGGCGGCGCAGATCTCGCAGCAGCAATCCTCAAGACAGAGCTGCCTGGCGCAACAGCACTGCCACTCTTCACGTATGAGCTGAGAGGGGAGGGGGGCACCGAAACCGGTCGCGTGGCGGATGTCACCGCAACGCTGCGCACCCTGCCGCGAGGAGGTGTCGCCCTTGCAGATGTGCGACTGAGCCCACGCGCCCTTGTTGGCCTTGCAGCGCTTGCAGAACTCGCAGGCGAAGAGCTTGCCATCGGTATCCGCGGTGCGCACAATGCTGCAAATGCACTCGGCGTTGCTGCGCTGGCTAGCCTTGCAGGTGCAACGAGTGCTGGGATTCGCCAAGGGCTCGCGTCATTTACTGGGGTTGGACGTCGCCTTGAGGTGTTGTACGAGCGGGACGGTCGAGTGGTGATCGATGACTATGGTCACCATCCGGCAGCTATCGACGCCACGCTCGCAACGGTTCGGGCGATCTACCCAAACCGGACGCTCTGGCTGGCGTACGAGCCGTTGACCTACCACCGCACCGCCTCACTTTTAGAGCCACTCGCAGCCTCGTGCGCGGCCGCTGACCGCGTCTTTGTTGCGGAGATCCATGCCTCCCGGGACCCAGACCTGAGCATCGCGAGCTCGCTCGGCCTGGCCGAAGCGATCGTTAGACGGGGAGGGCGGGCCGAGGCGCCTGGTGCCGTCGAGGCGACTGCGACAGCCCTTCTAGCCGCTGCCCCCGCCGACGTTGTCGTTCTCGTTATGGGCGGCGGGAGGTCCACCGAGATGGCGCGCCTCATCGCCGATGGATTCTCCACGAGGGCCTAGCGTCTTTGCGCAGCGCACAGAGCACGGCGGGAGACGCGGGTGATCCGAGCACATGTACGCTCGTGCTGCTCTTCACATAACTATCATTATCGGAAGCAACGTAACAGGCGCTAGAGCACTCTCCCGATCGATCTGCGCTTCAGCTTCTTGAGTTCGCTTGCCACCTCGGCTGGTGCGAAGCCGGTGATGCGGAGCATTGCATCGCCATAGACCAGTTGGAAGCCGTAGCGTGCCCGAAGTGCTTCGACCTCTCCGACGACGTGATACGGGAGTTCTAGGTCTACCGGGCTCCCCTGCCGTTGCAGCTCCCCCTCCAGGCGCTCTAGGAGGCGTTCCACGCCGAGCCCGGTCACCGCGGAGACCAGGAGTGCACCTTCGATGGCGAGGCCTGCCTGGGACGCCCGGTCGACCTTGTTGGCCACGACGAGCCTCGGCTTGCCTGCGGCGCCGAGCTCCTCCAACACCTCTTGGACGGTGGCGCGGTGCTCTAGCCAGTGGGGATCGCTTGCGTCGACAACCTCAAGGAGCAGATCGGCGCGGGAGACCTCCTCGAGCGTGGCGCGGAACGCATCAACCAGCTGGTGGGGCAACTTATGGATGAAGCCGACCGTGTCCGTAACGATGGCCTGTGCGCCGCTCGGCAGTCGAACGCGGCGACTCGTTGGATCGAGCGTGGCGAAGAGGCGGTCCTCAGCAAGGACCTCCTCACTGCCGACGAGACTGTTCAGCAGGGTAGATTTTCCGGCGTTTGTGTAACCGACGATTGCAACTGTCGGAGCACTGCCAGCGGTACGACTGCGCGCACCAGTCTCTCGGTTTCTTCGCACCTGCTCCACGCGTGCCTTCATGGCTGAGATCCGATCACGGATGAGTCGTCGGTCGGTCTCCAACTGCGACTCTCCTGGGCCACGTGTGCCGATGCCACCACCTGTACGCGAAAGATGTGTCCAGAGGCGCGTAAGTCGCGGTAGCTGGTACTCAAGCTGGGCAAGCTCAACCTGAAGGCGTCCCTCGTGCGTTCGCGCATGGAGCGCGAAGATGTCTAGGATCAATCGACTGCGATCAATGACCTTGACATTGAGCACCTCCTCGAGGCCGCGCTGTTGCGTTGGCGAGAGCTCGTCGTCAGCGATCAAGAGTGTGAAACCGGTCTCAAGCTTTGCCGCAAGGAGCTCCCTCGCCTTTCCCGCACCGATATAGGTGTCGGGATCCGGGTGCCGCCGCTGCTGCCACTCTGCGCCAACAACTTCTGCGCCCGCCGTGCGCGCTAGGCTCGCGAGTTCCTCAAGGGAGTCTTGTGCCGGCCAGCCGTGGTTCTCCTGACCTTCAACGGCGATAAGAAACGCACGCTCTTGCGGCGGCGCCAGGTCAATGATGTGACGCCCGTGAGGCTTAACTGGCTTCTCCTCGAGGTTCATCGTCCTCCCTCTACGAGCTCCAACGCGAACGTCAGGAGTGCTGCTGGTGTCGCGGCGTCGTGCGGATCGAGTGTGGCATTGAGCGTCTCCTTGCGATACCAGGTGCGCTGCCTACGAGCATACGCCCAGGTTCGTGTTGCAGCGGTAGAGCGCGCTTGGGTCTCGTTAAGTGTGCCGGCTGCTAGTGCCAGCGCCTCTGCGTAGCCGATACCGCTCAGCGCCGGCGTCTCCTGTGGGAGCGACTCGGCAAGGATCTGCGCCTCGCGCATAAGGCCCGCGGCGAACTGGCGATCGATACGTGCACTGAGCGCAGTGCGATATGCGACGAGGTCCGGGGCATCAAGCAGGACGAAGCGCGTCGCTGCCGACCACGGACTCTCCTCTTCAGTGGTTGGATCTCCGCCAAGCATCGTGATCTCGAGGGTGCGGATGAGCCTTCTGCTGCTGGCAGCCGCTACTGCATGCGCGGCAGCGGGGTGAAGTGCTGCAAGCTGCGCATCGAGTGGCGCACGCCCATCTGACGCAAGCTCCCCTTCGAGCCGTGCGCGTAGTTCCGGATCGGCTGGTCGAGCACCGCCACGCAAGAAGCCACGGAGCAGCGCCCGCTGATAGAGGCCTGTGCCGCCAACCACAATGCCGATCCCCTGCGCTACTGACAACTCCCTGCGCGCATCTTCGAGCCAGTCGTAGAGCGTAAACGGTGCACGTGCGTCGGCAATATCGATCCCTGCATGGCGACGATGGGCGCGAATCTCGGCTGAAACCTTATCCGTACCGATATCGAAACCCCGAAACACCTGGCGAGAGTCGGCCGAGAGGATGAGCGATGGGATACCGCGTGCCTCAAGGCTCTCCGACAGGTTGATCGCGGCTGCACTCTTGCCGACCCCTGTGGGCCCGCCGATAACGAGAAGCGGGATCTCGCTACTACCGGGCGTAGTCAACCGCCCGAGTCTCGCGGATCACCGTCACGCGAATCTGGCCAGGATACGAGAGCTGCTCTTCGATGCGCTTCACCACATCGCGCGCAATGGTGCGTGCAGTTGCATCGTCAACCTGCTCTGGTCGGACAAGGATGCGCACCTCGCGTCCAGCCTGCACCGCATAGACCTTCTCGACCCCTTCGAACGACATGGCGATGTTCTGAAGATCTTCGAGTCGGCGCAGATGGGACTCGGCCTGATCGCCTCGTGCGCCTGGCCGTGCCGCACTAATTGCGTCTGCGACCTGCACGATCGGTGCCTCGCGTGCCGTGCACTCCACCTCCTGGTGGTGGGCAGCAATCGCGTTGACGATCGCCTCTGGCATGCCGTGCCGTCGCGCGAGGTCGGCGCCGATCGCAGCGTGCGTCCCTTCAATCTCGTGGCTCAGCGCCTTGCCCACGTCATGGAGTAGACCTCCGACCTTTGCAGCGCGGATGTCCATCCCGAGCTCTCCAGCAATTGCACCGGCCACCTGGGCCGTCTCAACTGAGTGCTGGAGCACGTTCTGTCCGTACGATGTGCGCCACTCGAGGCGACCAAGGATGCGAAGGAGCTCGGTTGGAATGCCCGTGACGCCGACCTCAAGTGCGGCGCCTTCGCCGTTCTTGAGCGCAGCCTGATCAACCTCTCCCTGCACCTTCTGCACGATCTCTTCAATCCGAACGGGGTGGATGCGTCCATCCTGCATGAGCCGCTCAATGGTGATGCGGGCAACCTGCCGGCGAACGGGATCGAACGACGAAAGTGTCACCTGCATCGGTGTCTCATCGACGAGGAGCTCCACTCCGGTTGCGTGCTCAATCGCACGGATGTTGCGCCCTTCACGGCCGATGAGTCGACCCTTCATCTCTTCGCTTGGAAGCTTGATATGCGTAACGGCGTGCTCCGCACTGTGGTCTGCGGCGACGCGCTGCATCGCCGTCAGGATCATGTCACGTGCGCGGTCGGCAGCCGACTCTTCCGCGCGGCGCTCTAGCGCCGCCTGGAGACGCCCAGCCTCGGATTCTGCATCCACGGTGATCCGCGCAAGCACCTCGGTGCGTGCCGCCTCTGGATCGAGCCCCGCCACCTCTGCGAGTCGGCTGGTCACACTGGCCTTAGCAGCAGCAAGCACGGCAGCCTCTTCAAAGGACGCGCGCTCGCGCTCCGCGATGCTCGCTTCGCGCTGCACGAAGAATGTTTCGCGCTCCTCGTGCGCAATTTCACGAAGCCGGACGCGCTCTGACTCTGCGGCGAGGGCCTCACGCTCGTTTCGAGCTACCCCATCCGCCTCAGCGCGGAGACGGGCGATATCGCCTTTTGCCGCGATCACCATGCCGATCTGTTGCTGGCGTGCCTCCTCGAGGATCCCCTGCGCCCGCGAGGTTGCGGTGCGGATTGAGGCTGCGGCAACAACCTGGCGCAGCAGCAGCCCGAGAACAATGCCGCCGAGTGCGGCGAATACGGGCAGAAGCCCATCGACCGTTGGCATAACAACTCCCTGCCGAGCAAGCCTCGCGGCTCGGCACGCGATAAAAGATCAAGGTTCTTGACCAGAAGCCAAGGTGCAGAGGCTACTCCGTGCCGCCTTCCTGGTCAAACGCCTCTCCTGCCGTAGACCCCTCGCGGATGTGGTTTGTTACATGTTCTCGCGCGAGCGACCAGCAGAGCGCAGGCGGAAAGCCACGGCGCGCGAGCATCTGAGCAACACGCTGTGTTTCAGCACGAGCGTCAGTGCCACGCAGACGTACGCGTGACAGCGCCGCACGCGCAGCACGCTCCTCTGCACCGGCCGTCACCTCATCCCCCCCTGTCGCTCCATGCTCGATGCTGGTGGGGCCGTTGGCGCGCTGCTCCATGAGGCGCGTGGCGATCTCGTCGGGGATCCCCCAGCGACGCAGCTCCTGCATGATCGCGCGATCGCCACGCTGGCGTGAACGGTCGCGCGAATCAATCAACGCTTGGGCGAGGCGCTCGTCGTCAATGAGGCCAAGCTCGACCAGTCGGCTGATTGCAGTGTGCACGAGTCCCTCGGGGTAGCCCGCGACGATCAGCCGATTGGTCAGCGCCGCACGTGATCGAGGCGCCCCGCTCAGTGAACGGGCTGCGGCCTCGAGTACGTCTGGTGCCTCAGCAAGCGCCCTGCGCGCTCGCTGGGCTACCGGGTCCTTCCTGCGGCGCATCTGCCGCGGGCTAGACGCTCTCCGCTGCAGGCTCGACCGGAACCGCGATCATCGTTGAGGCGGCACGAATCTTCGTGTCAATCTCTGCAGAGACGGCCGGGTTTGCCTTCAGGAACTCTTTCGCCTGCTCGCGACCCTGGCCAAGGCGTACATCACCGAAGTTGAACCATGCGCCAGTCTTCGAAACGATATCGGCTGCAACGCCAACATCGAGCAGTCCACCTGGAACGCTGATCCCCTCTCCGTACATGATGTCGAATTCTGCAATGCGGAACGGTGCTGCAACCTTGTTCTTTACAACCTTTACCCGCACGCGTGAACCAACCGCTTCGGTCCCCGTCTTGATTGTCTCAATGCGGCGAATGTCGAGGCGCACCGACGCATAGAACTTCAGTGCACGTCCGCCTGGCGTTGTCTCCGGGCTGCCGTACATCACGCCGATCTTCTCTCGAAGCTGGTTGGTGAAGAGCAGTGTCGTGTTCGAGCGAGCAACTGCACCCGTAAGTTTTCGCAGTGCCTGGCTCATAAGACGGGCCTGGATGCCGACGAATGAGTCGCCCATCTCCCCTTCGATCTCTGCTCGAGGCACAAGTGCCGCGACGGAGTCGATGACGACGATGTCGACGCCACCAGAACGAATGAGCGTCTCGGCAATTTCGAGTGCCTGCTCGCCGGTGTCGGGCTGCGAGACAAGGAGATCGTCAACATTTACGCCCGTCTGCGCGGCATAGGACGAGTCGAGCGCATGCTCAACGTCGATGAAGGCTGCAACGCCGCCACGGCGCTGTGCCTCAGCAATCACATGCTGGCAGATTGTTGTCTTACCAGAGGACTCTGGTCCGAAGATCTCGCTGATTCGTCCGCGCGGTAGACCGCCGACGCCAAGCGCAAGGTCGAGTGAGATTGCGCCGGTTGGGATGGAGTCAACCTCAAGTCGCTCGCGCGAGCCGAGCTTCATGATCGCACCGCGACCAAACTGCTTTTCGATCGCGACGATCGCCGCATCGACTGCGCGGCTGCGCTCGCTCGAAACCTTCGCCTCAGCCTTCGCGTCCACTGCCGCCTCGGCTGCAACCTTCTTCGTTTCGCTCTTCTCGGCCATCTGTTACCTACCCTTCCGTATCTTCCGCCCCCTGAACGGTGCGCAAGACGACTCTGCCCTTCGCGGCGTACCGCGGACGCATCGCCCCTCGCGCGGGCACCTCGCCTGGCTCATCGCCAGCTCCGAGGCGGGGGCTCCCCGGCCCCCCTGCCCTGGCGCGTAGCCGTGGCAGCTCGGCTGCGAGTGTACCCGAGCGGATGGCGCTGCGGATCGCCCCCATAAAGGAGGTCAGGTGGCGCAGGTTATGGATCGTGAGGAGGCGGTAGGCAAGCAGCTCCTCCGCGCGGAAGAGGTGGGCGAGGTAGGCACGGCTGAAGCGGAGACAGGTGCGGCAGTCGCACGCAGAATCTATCGGCAGGTCCTCGTCGAGGTGGCGTGCATTGCGAAGGTTCATCCTTCCGCCGGTCACCCAGGCCTGACCATTGCGGGCAACACGCGCCGGGAGGACGGAGTCGAAGAGATCCACACCGCGCACAACCGCCTCCAGGATGTCGATCGGTGAGCCGAGCCCCATTAGGTAGCGGACGCGCGGGTCGCCGGTGAGGGCTCCCACCGTCGCCTCAATCGCGAGATTGCGCTGTTCGGGCGTCTCATCTCCCGCAAGGCCACCAAGGTTGATCCCGTCGAACGGGAGCGCCCGGATGACATCTGCCGACTGTGCGCGGAGCTCCACGTCGATGCCGCCTTGTGCGATGCCGAAGAGTGCCTGATCTGGCCGAGTATGTGCACGCAACGAGCGCACAGCCCAGCGATGCGTGCGCTCCATCGCTCGCTCTACCTCACGCCGACTGCTTGCATCAGGCATGACTGGCTGGTCGAAGGCAACGGCAACGTCGGCGCCCAGCGCCTGCTGGATCTCAATCGAGCGCTCGGGGGTGAAGAGATGCTCACTCCCGTCGAGATGGCTGTGGAAACGTGCCCCCTCCTCGCGAATCCGCATGAGCGGACCGAGCGAGACCACCTGGAAGCCACCGGAGTCGGTGAGGATGGGCCGATCCCAGCCCATGAAGCGATGCAGTCCACCGAAACGTTCGATGCGCTCGTGACCTGGGCGCAGGTAGAGGTGGTAGGTATTCGCGAGGACGATCTGTGCGCCAAGATCGCGGAGATCGTCGGGGTCGAGCGACTTAACGGTGGCATTCGTGCCGACGGGCATGAACTCTGGCGTCTCGATCGTGCCGTGGGGCAGCTGCAGTGCCCCTGCGCGAGCCTCTGAGGAGGTGTCGCGGGCGACGACCGTGAATCGTGCAGGTGTGCCACTTCGCGGCGGCAACGTGGTGGGGTCAGCGAGTGTTGCGAGCCGCTGTGCGGGGTTCAGCGCGTGCCCCATAGGGTGGCGTTGGGACGGCCGATGTGCGCCCTCCCCCGCTCTGTCACGACACGCCCCTGCGGCGTGCGGTCGAGGAAGCCGATGCGCATGAGATAGGGCTCGAACACGTCTTCAAGCGTGTCGGTCGACTCGCCGAGGAGCGCCGCCATGGCGGCCACGCCGACCGGCCCGCCGTCAAATTTTTCGACCATGACCTGGAGCAGCTTCCGGTCGGTTGCATCAAGCCCCGCATCGTCAATCTGCATCCCCGCGAGCGCCGCCTGTGCCGACTCATACGAGATCGTCGTCTCGCCTGCGACCTGCACCTCATCACGCACGCGACGGAGGAGCCGGTTTGCAACACGCGGCGTGCCGCGACT
This sequence comes from uncultured Chloroflexota bacterium, assembly GCA_903864185.1. Lineage (GTDB taxonomy): Bacteria > Chloroflexota > Limnocylindria > Limnocylindrales > Limnocylindraceae > Limnocylindrus. The sequence goes on from CAIPEX010000009.1 coordinate 112,045, forward strand.
ACGCGCCGCGATCAGCGCGGCCGCCTCCTCGTTAATCGGAACATTTAAGATGCCTGCCGACCGGCGCACGATCGCTGCAAGCTCGGCATCCTCGTAGTAGTCGAGTCGCTGCACCGCACCGAATCGATCGCGGAGCGGCGCCGAGAGCATGCCGACCCGTGTCGTTGCACCGATGAGCGTGAACGGCTGGACATCGAGCCGCAGGAGGGTCGCAGATGGACCCTTCCCGTACACGATGTCGATGTGGCCGTCCTCCATCGCCGGATAGAGAACCTCTTCCACGGCGCGGCTCAAGCGATGGATCTCATCGATGAAGAGCACCTGGCGTGGCTGGAGATTAGTCAGGATCGCGGCGAGATCGCCGCCATGATCGATCGCGGTTCCCGAGGTGAAGCGGATCGGCACATCAAGCTCCCGTGCCACGATCGATGCGAGTGTTGTTTTCCCAAGGCCTGGCGGACCGTGGAAGAGCAGGTGGTCTGCCGCCTCACCGCGCTGCCGCGCAGCCTGCAAGAGCGTCGTGAGCGAGCGCTTTGCCTCGGTCTGCCCGATGTACTCACCAAGCGAGGCGGGCCGCAGCGTGAGCTCGGCGGAGAGATCAGCAGGCGTTGGCTGCAGTGTGTCGCTCATGCGCCACGCTCCTTCAGTGCGGCACGCAACCGGTCGGTCAGTGGTGCGCTCGCAAGTTCTCGATCCGCGTTGACGCTTGCAACGAGTGCGCGCGCCTCGCGCGTGGGAAAGCCGAGGCTCCGCAGTGCCGCCTCGAGATCGCCGTCGCGCGATCGCCCTGCCTCGCCATCCCCTTCTGTGCGTGCATCCCGCGCCATGCGCTCGCGGAGCTCGACGATGATGCGTGCTGCGAGTCGGCGTCCAACCCCAGGGGCGGTTGCGAGATGCTCCTCGTTCCCATCGACCAGCGCGCGACGCAACCCTTGCGCACCATGCGTTGCGAGGAGGGCGAGTGCAACCTTTGGGCCAACGCCGCTCACGTCGAGCAGGGTTGCAAAGAGTCGCTCTTCGTCGCGCGTCTGAAAGCCAACGAGGAGCTCGGCATCTTCGCGTGTGATGTGGTGCAGGAAGAGTTCGAGATGTTCGTCCTCACGTGCTGATGCGAGAAGATCAGGCAAGACACGAATGCGCATGCCGAGTCCGCCGGCCGCGCTCCCCGTTGCGGGAACGATCACGAGCGAATCTTCCTCCACCCATGCAACGCGCCCGCCGATCCACGCGTACATCATGCGCCTCGCCCGCGACCGAGTGCTCGACGCACTGCACGGTCAAAGCCACTCTCTTCTGCCATCCCGCGCGCGGATGAGCGATCAAACCGTGACGAACCCGCCGAAACGTGCAGGCGCGCAGCGCCGCAGCCCCAGAGTGCGAGTCCGAGTGCATCGGCCGCATCGTCGGGTGTCGGTGCGCGCTCCAGGCCCAAGATCTTTGTCACTGCACGCGTCACTGCTTGTTTATCTGCACGCCCGCTCCCCGCAATCGCGCGCTTCATCTCCGAAGGGGTTGCCTCGAGCACGGGAATCTTCGCATCAGCGGCAACAAGGAGCGCGATGCCACGTGCTGCACCAATCGCAATCGCCGACTGTGTGTTCCCCTGCACGTAGATGCGTTCAATTGCGATACGGTCTGGCCGATGGAGTTGGAGGAGGCGCACAAGCTCATCGCGCATGTGCATCAGGCGCTCGCCCAGTTGCGAAGCCGCAGCAGTACGAATTGCACCGTGCGCAATATGCAGAGGTCGCTCTCCACTCGTTTCCACGACACCCCAGCCGAAGGTTGCCGTCCCAGGATCTAGTCCGAGGAGGCGGAGGCTCATCCTGCTAGCTCGGCGAACACCTCGGGCGGAACCTCAAAGTTCGCCGTCACCCGCTGCACGTCGTCAAGATCTTCCAGCGCATCAATCAACTTCAGGTTCTTTCGAGCGTCATCGGCGGAGACGTCAACGGTAGACTTCGCCACGATGCCTGCCTCAGCGTTTTTTACGGCGACTCCGCGCTGCTCGAGACCCGCGCGGACACTCTCCATCTGCGCTGGGTCGGCGTAGACGTAGATGACGCCTTGGTCCTCATCTACATCCTCAGCGCCCGCCTCGATCGCTGCCTCACCGACGAGATCCATCGCACCGCTGCATTCGATAACCCCGCGCGCATGGAACTGCCACGCTACGGCGCCAGTGCTCGCGAGGGCCCCGCCCGCCTTCGTGAAGAGGCTGCGCACCTCGGATGCGGTCCGGTTCCGGTTGTCCGTCGCCGCCTCAATGAGCACGGCAACACCTCCAGGGCCGTAGCCCTCGTAGGTGATCTCTTCATATGCGTCGGTCTGGCCGAGACCGGAGGCGCGCTCAATCGCCCGCTTGATGTTGTCGTTTGGCATGTTGAGCCCTCGACCCTTGTCGATGGCGAGCCGAAGGCGTGGGTTGGCAGCAGGATCACCCCCGCCGATCTTCGCGGCAATGGTGATCTCGCGCGAGACCTTCGTAAACTGGGCAGCGCGCTTGGCGTCGGTTGCCCCCTTGGCACGCTTGATCGTCGACCATTTCGAATGTCCAGACATGGCGGCAGTATACGCGCGGGCCTAGCGAGCCCGAAGGATCCGGTAGTCGCGCCGCCCCTTCCGGAGGAGGAGTGATCCGTCGGCGAGGGGGGCAAAATGTGCAGCAGAGGTTGTGGGATCAGCCGCCCCCTCGCCATTCACGCTAATCCCTCCCTGCTCGATCAGGCGTCGTGCCTCACTCTTGGATGTTGCGAACCCAGCCGCAAGCACGAGGTCGATGAGCGTCGCGTCGGATGCCTGTGGAGCCAGCTCAGACGGGAGCTCTGCTGCGAGCATGGAGAGCGCGGCGGCGTCAAGGCTCCGAGGTGATGCCGCCGCCCCACCCTCCGCCCCAAAGAGGACAGCGGCAACAGTGGCCGCCTGGCTCTCGACCTCTGCACCATGAACGAGGGCGGTAAGTGTCTTTGCGAGATGTCTTTGTGCAACTCGCAAAGACGGGTTAGTTGCATGCATTGTGAGGCGCTCGGTTGTCTGCTCCTCTGAGTCGAGCGTTAACTGGCGAAGCAGCTGCGGAACGGCGTGGTCGTCTTGATCGAGCCAGAACTGCCGGAAGGCGAATGGGCTCGTGCGGCTGGCATCAAGCCAGACGGCCCCCTCTGCGGTCTTACCGAACTTTTCGCCATTCTTTGCGAGCAGGAGGGGGTAGCAGAGTCCAAAGGCCAGCTGCGCCTCGCCCCCATCCCCGTCAACGCGGCGAATGAGCTCGGTACCGGCCGTGATGTTCCCCCACTGGTCGCTCCCGCCCATCTGTAGCTCTACCCCGTGGAGCCTGCGAAGCATGAGGAAGTCGTAGCTCTGCAGCAGCATGTAGCTGAACTCCGTGAACGAGAGCCCCGCGTCGAGGCGGCTCTTCACCGAGTCCTTGGCGAGCATGTAGCCGACCGTCAGGTGCTTGCCCGTATCGCGCAGGAAGTCGATGAGGCCAGCCTCGCCGAGCCAGGCGAGGTTATCGAGGAGGAGCGCCCCGTTTGCCCCTTCGAAATCGATGAGTTGCGCGAGCTGTCCACCAATTGCGGCACGGTTCCGCTCGAGCGTCGGTGCATCCAGGAGGTTGCGCTCGCTTGAGCGGCCTGAAGGGTCACCAATCATGCCCGTCCCCCCGCCAACGAGGGCGACGGGGCGGCCCCCATGGAGCTGGAGGCGCCGTAGGGCGAGCACCCCGAGGAGGTGCCCGACGTGGAGCGAGTCGGAGCTAGGGTCGAAGCCGATATACCCAGCAACTGCCGAGTTACTGCTCAGGCGAGCGTCGAGGCCTGCCGACACCTCATGCACGAGGCCGCGCTGCTCAAAGTCCTTCAGAAGCGCGGAGGTGTACCTGTGGGTCGCCATGCACCCTATGCTACCTTCAGAAGCATGAATATGGCAGCGGCGAACCGCCCACCAGCCCGAGGGGGCTCTCGGCGCCGCATCTCTGGGGGGCTCTTTGCCCTCCTCCCCGTCGCCCTCCTTGCCTCCTGCCTCCTTATCGCTGCGGTCCTGTTCGCGGGAACGGTGGTGCTCTTCGGTAACGTGGCGGGGAGCCTTGCCGACCCCGCCGACCTTTCCGACAACGTGGCGAGCCTCTCAGACAACGCCGAGGTCTATGACCGGACGGGCACGATTGTGCTGGCCTCATTCGGGTCAGACCGCCGGAGCCTGATCGACGATTTCGCACGTATCCCGAACGCGGTCATGGACGCGACGACGGCCGTTGAGGACAAGACTTTCTGGACGAACTCCGGCTTCGACCCCCTTGGGTTCGTCTCCGCTGCCTTTGATACGGTCACTGGCGGCCAGCGCGGCGGCTCAACGATTACACAGCAGCTGGTGCGGAATGCCCTCCTCGAGGCGGCCGACTTTGAAGGCTCTGTTTACGCACGCAAGGTAAAGGAGATCATTCAGGCAATCCGCGTGACGAAAACGTTCCCTGGCGATGCGGGCAAGGAGACGATCATGCGCGCCTACTTGAACACGAACTACTACGGCTCGCGCGCCTATGGGATCTTGGCCGCATCGCAAGAGTATTTCGGCATCAGTGACCTCTCGCAGCTCACACTCGGCCAGGTAACGCTCCTCGCAGGGATTCCCCAGTCGCCATCAGCGTTTGACCTTCGTTCATCTGCGGTTGTTGATGAGGCGGGTGTTATTACCGTTCCACTTGACAGCCCTGTCGCCCAACGACGTCTTGATGTACTCAGTGCGATGGAGAACGCGCGCAACGCTGGTCTACTCCGTGACAGCACGGTCAGCGACGAGGCCTTTGCTGCGGCAGCGGTAGAGCCGATTCAACTTATTGATCCACCGCTCAAGCAGATGGATGCACCGCACTACGTTGACATCATCCATGACGCGGCAAGCTTGCTGCTCTGCCCAGTTGACCAGCCAAGCTATTGCCCAAATGGCATTGACGTTGAGCTGGCGACCCGTGGCTACAAAATCGTCACCGCCCTCGATTGGGATATGCAACAGGCGGCTCAGAAATGGGCTGCGGCGATCCTCTCAACGCAGATCGGTAATCGCCCGAATAGTCCCGCGCGACTCGCCTACCTTGCATCAATCGGCGTGAAGGACTCCACCTGGCTACGCAACATGCATAAGTCGCAGACAGAAGACGGCGCAAGCGACCACAATGCAGCGATCGTAACGATGGATGCGCGAACTGGCGACATGCTCGCCTACGCTGGATCATCGGACTACTACGCGAGTGAGAACCCTCTGCTGGCACCGATCGTGAGCACCGCGTTCCAACCACAGTACGACGTATTAAGTGGTTATCGACAGCCAGGTTCTGCAATCAAGCCGGTCGTGTATGGCTACGCACTTGAGATGAAGGCAATCACGCCAGCAACAATGTTCATGGACGTGCCGGTCGATTTCGGGCAGGGGTGGACGCCTCAGGAGTGGGATGGACGAGAGCGCGGCCCCGTGCGCATGCGACAGGCGCTGCAAGGCTCGCTCAATATCCCTGCAATTAAGACTGCCATTCGAGCCGGTGCAGATAACATCTGGCGCCGCATGCGCGATGGCGCATTTCGATTCCGCGAGTCAACAAATATTGCAGGATCATCACTCGCAATCGGTACCCTAGAGATTCGTTACGTCGATCTCCTCTCGGCATACGGTGCACTTGCAAACGAGGGGAAGATGCTTCCGCGTCGCTACATTCTCCGCATTGAGAAGCGCGACGGGACAATCGTGTATCAAGCTCCAGACCCAAGTGGCAGTGCAACGAAGATCTTTGAAGCAGACACTGCCGCCCTCGTCACCGACATCCTCTCTGGTAATACCGACCCACAGGAGAACGCTATCTGGGCCGCAGCACGCCTCAAGATGCCTGGCGGAGCTCGCCGTCCAGCAGCGCTCAAGACCGGTACGAGCAGCGACATCAAAGACCAGACTGCCTTTGGCTACTTGGCGCCGCCGAGCGACCCGAATGGTCAGCAGCTCGTGACGGGCGTCTGGGCTGGTAACTCGGATTCAACGCCTACTGCCGGCCTCTCGCTCGCCACTGCTGGCTCGCTCTGGCAATCAGCCTTCAATGAGATCGCACGGAACGTTCCGAAGGCAGACTTTGTGGCGCCGAACCTACCGCAGGTCACCATTGACACATTTACTGGTGAGCTCCCTGGCCCATGCACAACGCGAACTATGTCGGAGTACTTCCTCCCTGGCACCCAGCCGACAACCTCCTGCAGTACGTATGTCACGCTGCAGATTGATACTGCAACGGGGCTTGTTTGGAATCCTAGCTGCGTAGGACCAATGGAAACGCAAACCTTTATGGACGTGAGCCGTCTTGAAACCGACTATCCGAAGTGGCAGGCGGCAAATATCGAATGGGCTGAGCGTGCGCGGCTCGGTGAGGGCCAGGTCGGTGGCGCGACGGGGGGGATTACGTCCTATTTCTACAGTCAGTACTGGAAGCCGTACGGGAACACCTGGGGCGGGGCGATTGCTCCAACAGCCTCATGCCTTACCGCTCCCCCGCTCCCATAAGGATCGGCTAGAGCAACGCGATCGTCACGCCATCTCGGCCCGGGGCATCTGCGTCACGAACCTCTCGAACCTCGCGCATCTCGCGCAGGCGCTTCCTCACTGCATCGCGCAGCGCACCCGTTCCGACGCCATGGACGATCTCTAGTCGTTCGCCACCAGCGAGCAGGAGCGCGTCGATGCGCGACTCAAGCGCAGCGAGGGCATCCTCCACACGCGCGCCACGAAGGTCGAGCGTCGCGGCAATTGGCTCTCGCAGGACTGGCCGGACAAGTTGCGACTCACGCGTGGCGCGCTGGAGCACGCGTTCAACCTCACCAATGTGCACCTCTGTGTGCATCGAGCCGAATGCAAGGGTGACGCGATCGCCGTTCACGGCGAGGATCCTTCCTTGCTGACCAGAGCGCACAACGATAAGGTCGCCAAGAGACGGCTCAAGCCTCTCCTGCGCCGCCTTGGTGCCCCCCGCCTCTGGCTCTGCAACCTGCACGGCGAGGTCCTCAAGGCCGCGCTGCACCGCTTCGGCACGGTCTGCAAGCTCAGGCGTGAGACTCCCTCCTACCAGCGCCTCGCGCAGGCGTGCAACGCGCTCCAGGAGGTCGCCTGCCTCTCTCCGCGCCTCGTCTGTGGCGGTGCTGAGCGCCGTACGGCGCTCCTGCACCGCAACGCGGAGCTCCTCCTCTGCTCGCTGGAGCAGGCGCGTAGCCGTCACCTCAGCCGTCTCCGCAGACTGGCGTGCGACGGCAGCGGCCGCGAGCGATGCGTCAAGCGCCGCCCCCTGGTCTGTGCGTCGCTCCTGCGCGGCGGTGAGGAGGCTCTCGGGGAGGCCAAGATGCTGCGCAATGGCAAAGGCCTGCGAGCCGCCGGGGATGCCAACGGTGAGCCGGTATGTCGGGCGGAGTGTCCGTAGGTCAAACTCAACGGCACCGTTCTGAACCCCAGGGGTCACATGTGCGTACTGCTTGAGCTCTGCGTAGTGGCTTGTTGCGAGGAGGCGCATGCCTCGAGCGCGGAAGTCGTCGATGATTGCAGCCGCGAGCGCCGCCCCCTCCGCTGGGTCGGTGCCTGCACCAGCCTCGTCGAGAAGGACGAGGTCTCCTGGCTGCGCAAGTGCGTGGATGCGCAAGATTGCCGTTAAGTGCCCTGAGAATGTACTGAGACTCTGGGCGATCGATTGATCGTCGCCAATGTCCGCCCAAACGCTGCCAGTTTGCGGGAGCGCACTCCCCTTCTCTGCAGGAAGAGGGAGGCCTGCGTGATGCATCGCAGTGAGGATGCCGACCGTCTTGAGCGCAACGGTCTTACCACCTGTGTTCGGTCCGGTAATGAGAAGCACGCGATCGTCTGCAGTAAGGTCGAGGTTCATTGGCACCGCCGTCTCTCCGAGCAGCGGGTGACGTGCCGCCTTGAGGGCGATCTCACCGCTCGTTGCGCTAGCAGCAAAGTTCCAGTCGCGCGTCGCCGCAGTGCGAAGGATTGCAAGCCCGGCGTCAAGCTCCGTCAGTAGTGCCAGGTTGCTGCGGAGCGGCGCTGCTGCACTCGCAACGCGGTCGGTCAGGATGCCGAAGATGCGCGCCACCTCTGCCGCAACGGCTGCCTCTGCCTCGCGTGCAGCATTACCAAGTTCGACCACTTCAAGCGGCTCAATCCACACTGTCTGGCCGGTTGCGCTCGCATCGTGGACGATTCCTGGAACACGCGACTTTGACTCTGCACGCACGGGCAGCACATAGCGGCCGTTGCGCATTGTGACGATCGGCTCTTGAAGATACGGGCTGTACGCTTTTGCATGCGCAAGGGTCTCCAACCGTTCACGGAGTCGCTCAAAGCTACTACGCTGGTGTGCGCGGAGCCCGCCGAGCAGTGGTGACGCTACGTCACTCAGCGTCCCGTCCGGCTCTACGGCGCGCTCCAACTCCCCGCGCAGGCTGCGCTCGAGACTCAGGCGTGCCCCGAGATCGGTAAGTGTTGGGCCGGCTGCAGTCAGGGCCCCCTTCACTCGCTCAACGACGCGGAGTGTCTCTGCAACGGCAAAGAGTGCCCCGCCATCAAGGACACCACCCTTTGATGCGCGCTCCAACGCTTCACGCAAGTCGGCAGCCCCGCCAATATGGGGGTCTGCACCCGTGCGCACATGCAGCGAGAGCTCTTCTACAAGGAGGCGTCGGCGCGCTGCTGCAGGGTCACCTGCCGCTGGCATGATTGCCGCAATCTCTTCGCGCGACGGAGCGAAGGAGCACGCGGCGATCACGAAGGCAAGCACCTCGCCCCAACCTAGCCGGTCAAGCGATGCCTTGTCGTAATAGCGGAGTGTCACTGCCATTTTATGGGGTAAGGATTGCGCGCAGTGCGTCAGGGAGACTCGCACCGAAGAACTGGTCAACGAGTGGGAAGAGCGCACTGCGCACGATGCTGGCCGACGCAGAGTCGCGGATCCCTGCCGCTGCTGTTCCAGCAACGTCGGGCAGTGTAACGGCGAAGCGCTGCGCAAGGTCAACGAGGAAGACGCCGCATGCCAGAAGGAGTCCGCACTGGAGGACGCCGAGTAGCGCCCCAAAGAGGCTATCGATAAGCCCGAACCCGAGTGCCCGCAAGAGTGATTGGGCAATCCGACCGAGTAGCCATGCCACAAGTGCGAGAAGGATCCAGGTCGCACCGATAAACACCACTGCATCAATGAGGGCAGGAGGGACGGTCGGGAAAAGAGCCGCAACCTGATCGGTGATGAACGCGTGCCCAACAGATGAGAGGTAGATGCTAAAGAGCAGCGCTAAGGTGGAGATCAGTGTTCGCGCAGCACCACGCCGCCAGCCGCTTGCTGCAAAGATGAGACAGAGCACGAGCGCGACGAGATCCGCGAGGAGTGTCGCGTTCACGCCCTCTCGTCTCCGCGTCGACGCGCCTTCAGACGCTTCTCTGCGGTTGCAGAGAACGAGGTCAGGGCCGCGTCGGCACCAGCATCGTCTCCAGGAATGCTCGGTTGGAAGGTAAAGCGGAGTCCTGCGGAATACTCGCTGGCGGCAAGGGTTCCCCCGGCGAACAGGTCGAAGAGCTCAATGCGTACCGCCTCGCTAACCGATTCCCGCGCGAGAGTGACAAGTTCACCTACGGGCACCTGCTTGGGAAGGGCAAACGCGATATCGCGGGTGATCGGTGGAGTCGCAGGAGGGAGGACCGCCTGAGCAATCAATCGCCCACCTGCAGTGAGTCCTGCCACTGCGATTTCTGCAAGGAGGAGGCGCGGTGTCTCCTGCCACTCAGCTGCACCTGGGTGCAACTCGCCGATGAGCCCAGCAATCTTTTCGCCGCGCACATGCGCCGAACGACCAGGGTGGAGCAGGCCAGTTGCCGGAGCAGGCGCATAGTCCACCTGGCCGCCAACCGCCTCGGCGAGTGTTGCAACGAGACGTTTCATCTCCGCGAGGTTCCAGGTTCGCGCCGCGCTGCTCGCCTCGGGGCCCTCAACCTCGCCCCATGTGGCGAGGGCGAGCCGTGTCCACTCGTGCACAGAACCGTCATGCGTTGCATAACCGCGCCCGATCTCGAAGAGGGCGCCACTCGTTGCGCCATAGCGCTGGTTTGCGGCAACGCGGTCGACGAGGCTCGGGAGGAGGCTGAGGCGGAGATGATCGTGGTCAAGCGAGAGTGGGTTAAGGAGCTGCAGTGGGGCGCCCGCTGCTGCCCCTTCGGTCTGGGCGAGGAGCCCTCCCACAAGGCCGTCTGGCTCACGGTGGCGCGCGAGCATGTCTGGAGCCACCAGAGCGTGCGTGACGAGTTCCTGGAGCCCCTGGGCCGCCAGGAGTGCCCGAAGGGCGTCGCGGAGGGCGGTGGGCTGCTCCCGGCGCGCCGGGAGGTCAGCAGACGGGATAGTAGCTGCGAGGCGGTCATACCCGTAGAGACGCGCGAGCTCCTCAATGGCATCCACCTCAAACTCGAGGTCGCGACGCCATCCGGGCACTTCGAACCCGACCGCCTCGCCCGCCACAGCGTGCGCCACGCGCCCTGTCGCGATTTGAATATCCGTCTTTGTCGTTGTTCGCTGTGCAGTAATGCCAATTCGGTTCAGCAGCTCAAGCTGTGTAGCCTCAGGAATCTCCACTCCGATGAGGCGCGCTGCTCGTGCGGGACGGTAAGTCAGCTGTCGTGCGGCAGGCGGTGTTGGCGCGCTGTCGAGGCAGCCCTTCTGCACGGCGCCGCCTGCCCATGATGCGATCAGGGCGGCAACCTCGTCGACGCCAGTTCGAGCAAGGCTCCACTCTTGTCCGCGCTCAAAACGGTGTGATGCCTCGGAACGGAGGCTGTGACGCTGTGCCGAGCGGCGCACACGGTCGGGCGCGAAGATAGCGCTCTCAATCGCGACCGTGCTGGTGGACGGGCCGACCTCACTCGACGCACCACCCATGACGCCGGCAAGCGCGAGCGCGTGCTGCTCATCGGCAACCACCAGGTCGGCGGCATCGAGGGAGCGCTGTACGTGGTCGAGCGTCTCGAGTGACTCGCCCTTCTTAGCGTTGCGAATTTCGATCGTTGTGCCGACCTTTGATCGATCGAATGCGTGCGTCGGCTTGCCGAGCTCGAGCATGATGTAGTTCGTCGCATCTACAACGTTTGAGATTGAACGTAGCCCTGCGGCCTTCAGTCGCATTTGAACTGCATCAGGCGACGGGCCGACGCGAACCGAGTCGACGACTCGAAGCACGGCTCGTGGCGTCTGTTCAGCATCAGCCACGCGCAATGCGAGTCCCTGTGCAATTTCGACTGCAGATTCCACAAGCGGGCGGCGCACCTCACGCAACGGCGCACCAGTGATGCCAGCAACCTCACGGGCGAGCCCACGAATCGAGAGGAGGTCGCCACGATTCGGCTTCACGTCGATGTCAATCACATCTTCACCAAGGAGATCGACAAGCCGCGTGCCAATCGGCGCCTTGGCGTCAAGGATGAGGATCCCGTCACCATCGTCTGTTGCATTCAACTCGCTCCCAGAGCAGAGCATCCCTTCTGAGGTGACGCCCATCTTCTCGGCGCGTTCAATGAGTCGTCCATCAGGCATCACTGAGCCGACAAGGGCAACGGGAACGCGCTGGCCGGGTGCAATGTTCTTTGCGCCGCAGACCACGCTGAGCGTCTCCTTGTCAGAAATACGAACCTTTGTGAGCTGCAACCGATCGGCGCGTGGGTGTGGACCAACCTCGAGCAGTTCGCCTACGACGAACGTGCTCCAGTCCGCGCCCCATCGCTCCAAGCCTCGAACTTCAAGGCCGCGCATCATGAGCGCGTCCGCAAGCTGTTCGTTTGACAACTCAATGTCAACAAATTCGCGCAGCCAGGAGAGTGGCACCCTCATCTCATGCTCCTGAGGAATCTCGTGTCGTTCTCCAGGAAGGCGCGCAGGTCTGGAATGCCGTGGCGCAGCATGGCGATTCGCTCAACTCCAAGTCCAAAGGCAAACCCCTGGTGCGTTTCGGGGTCGATGCCGCCATTGGCGAGCACGGTCGGGTGCACCATCCCTGCGCCAAGGATCGTCATCCAACCCTCTTTTGATCCTGCCCAGCGAACATCGACGGCCACGGATGGCTCAGTGAACGGGTAGTAGCCTGGTCGAAATCGCGTCTCGGTTGCCGCACCGAAAAGGCCACGTGCGAGCTCGCTCAAGATTCCCTTGAGGTCGCTCAGTGTTGTCGTCGTGTCGACGAGCAGACCCTCAACCTGATGGAACTCGAACCCGTGACTCGCGTCGACCGCCTCGTAGCGGAAGCAGCGCCCCGGCAAGATCACGCGAATCGGCGGTGGAGTTGTGCGCATGACATGGATCTGCCCTGGCGATGTATGCGTGCGAAGGAGGCGCCCTGGCTCGCGCAGATAGAGCGTGTCCCAAAGGTCGCGCGACGGATGGTCTTCGGGAATGTTGAGCAGCTGGAAGTTCACAACGTCATCTTCGACCTCGCGCGTCTCCACGATGCTGAAGCCGAAGCTCGACATGATCTCGGCAATTGCACGGATCGTCTCAGGGATCGGGTGCAGGGAGCCAGAGCGAGGTCGGGGTGCTGGAGCGGTCGGGTCGATCGTCTCTGCGGTAATCCGGAGTGCGAGCTCTTCAACCGCTACGACTGATCTTCGTGCCGTTAGCAGTGACTCTATCGCAGCACGAACCTCGTTCGCCGTTGCGCCAATCTTCGGGCGATCTGCTGGAGGCAGCTCACCGATCCCTCGAAGGACGTCGGTAATTGCACCGCGCTTTCCGAGGAGCGACGAGCCAAGTTCATCGAGCGCGGTGAGGTCGGTGCATGCAGTGATGCGCGATGCAGCGTCGCCTTGGAGAGTGCGAAGTTGGGATTCGAGCGCGGCGAGGTCCACGGCCTCGGTCCGCTTCGGTCAGGCGCGCTTCGCTACGTCCGCGACAGCGCTGAACGCTACCGCGTCACGCACTGCGAGATCGGCGAGGATCTTCCGATCGATCGCGACACTATTGCGCTTCAACCCGGCGACGAAGACCGAATAGGAGACGCCATTCAGGCGGGCAGCCGCATTGATGCGGTGGATCCAGAGCTCGCGCATCTGGCGCTTGCGCTGCTGGCGGTCACGGGTTGCATAGGCAAGTGCGTGAAGCAGGGCCTCACGCGCAGGTCGAATCAGCTTGGAGCGGGTGCCACGTCGACCCGCTGCATCCTGCAGCAGGCGCTTGTGCCGCTTGTGTCCTGCTACGCCGCGCTTAACTCGTGCCATCGTCTACTCCTCGTCTCTCTCGCTTAGCCGCCGTACGGCAGGAGTCGCGAGATTTGGTTGTGGTGGGTTCGTCCGAGAACGGCCTTGCCTGCATATCGTCGAATACGACGCGACGACTTGATCTCAAGGTGATGGCCGCGCCAAGAGAGCACGCGCACTGGCTTTCCAGTCCCCGTGAAGCCGATTCGCTTCTGCGCTCCCTTATGCGTCTTCATCTTTGGCATCTCAGTCCCCCTTTGCAGCCGTGGCGGCTTCAGCCTCCCCAGTCGGGGCAGGCCGGCTCTTTCCTTGGGGTAATGCTAGCAGTTGGATCGAGAGGAAGCGTCCCTCGAGGAGTGGGGGGCGCTCAAGCTGGGCAACCTCGGCTAGGCCCTGCACGACCCGCATGAGGATCCCCTGCCCGATCTCGGGGTGTGTCATCTCGCGGCCGCGGAACTTGACGGAGAACTTCACCCGGTCGCCAGTGGTCAAGAACTTGTGCGCCTGGCGGATCTTGGTCTGAAGGTCGGCGTCCCCGATCTTTGGGGTACAGCGCAACTCCTTCAGATCTGCCGTCTTCTGGCGGCGGCGGGCATCCTTCTCTTTCTTCTGGATCTCGTACTTGTACTGGCCGTAGTTGATGTATTTGCAGACGGGGGGCACAGAGGTTGGAGCAACCTCAACGAGGTCGAGGCCGCGCTCCATTGCCTGTCGTAGGGCCTCCTGCGTGGGGAGCACGCCAAGCTGGTTCCCCTCGTCATCCAGCACCCGCACCTGTGGGACACGGATCTGATGGTTAATTCGCAGGTCCTTAATCGGTCACACCCTCACGATCATGTGCGCTTGCCGGAGGCGTTCCGGCGACGAGGAAAAAGCGTAGCACGTTGCTGGATCAGGGGCAACGCGCTAGACCGCACGGGCGTCAATCTTCTCTTTCAGGCTGCTCGTGATTGCGCTCCAACTACTTATCGGCTCTTGGGTTCCGTCACGCCAGCGAGGTGCGGCGCCCCCCGCCTCTGCCTCTTTATCGCCAACGACGAGCATGAGGGGGATCTTTTGCTCTTGGGCAAGGCGAATCTTGTTCTGCATTCGATTGGACGACTGATCGATGCTCGCCCGGATCCCGGCAGCCTTCAGGACTGCAAGCCCTGCAGCTGCTGCATCAAGATGGCGATCGGTGATCGGGATGATGACCACCTGCTCTGGCGCAAGCCAGAGTGGGAACGCACCAGCAAAATGCTCAACAAGAATCCCGATGAAGCGCTCAAGCGACCCGTAGATCGCACGATGAATCGCAATCGGGCGCACCCGTGCTCCCGACTCATCGACATATTCAAGGTCGAAACGTTCGGGCAACATCGCGAGGTCAATCTGGATCGTTGCGGTCTGCCACTCACGGCCAAGTGCGTCGCGTACGAGGATGTCGATCTTCGGCGCATAGAAGGCACCATCGCCAGCGTTCAATCGCCAGGTCGCCCCAGAGCGCTTCAGCGCTGCCTCGATCATGCTCTCGGCCTTCTCCCAGAGCGCCGGGTCGCCAAGCGCCTTGGCAGGCTTCGTCGAGAAGACGAGTTCGACCGGGAGGCCAAACCAGGAGTAGACCTCACGCACCTCTTCGAGGAGCGCGTCAACCTCGCTTTCGATCTGATCGGGTCGAACATAGATGTGGCCGTCGTCCTGGATGAAGTGGCGCACGCGCGTCAATCCACTGAGCGTCCCTGAGAGCTCGTTGCGGTGGAGGCGCCCAAATTCTGAAAGGCGAAGTGGAGGTCGCGATAGCTGCGAGTCTGGGTCCGATAGATGACGGTGCTCTCTGGGCAGTTCATCGGCTTAAGGCTGTACTCCTCCCCCTCCGACTCAATGATGAACATGTTGTCGCGGTAGAGATCCCAGTGGCCAGACTGCTCCCAGAGTTGCTTGCTTACGACGATCGGTGTTGACACCTCCTGGTAGCCGCGGCGCTCTTGCATCTCGCGCATCGCTGTCTCAAGGGTGCGCCAGAGGCGCTGCCCCTTCGGATGCCAGAAGGCGCTGCCGGGTGAGACGTCGTGGAAAGAGAACAGATCGAGTGCGACGCCGAGCTTACGGTGGTCCCGCTTGCGGGCTTCATCGCGACGCCAGAGATACTGCTCGAGTTGCTCTTTTGTCTCCCATGCAGTTCCATAGATGCGCTGGAGCATCGGACGGTCGCTCTTCCCACGCCAGTAGGCACCAGCAACGGAGAGCAGCTTGAATGCCCCAATCTTTCCCGTGCTCTCAACGTGTGGTCCGCGACAGAGATCTTCGAAATCGCCGTGGCGATAGGTGGTGACGTTCGGCGCAGTTTCTCCGTTCGCAACTGCTTTTGCAGCAAGATCGTCCATGATCTCAACCTTGAACGGTTGATCAAACGCGACGAGAGCGGCGCGAGCATCAGCAAATGTGTGCTCTGCCAACTTAAATACATGATTGGCGGCAATGCTCTTCGCCATCTCAGCCTCAATAGCGGCGAGATCGTCTGGGGTGAGGGCTCGGTCGAGAAGAACGTCGTAGTAGAAGCCGTCAGTGATTGCTGGGCCGATGCCAAGCTTTGCGCCAGGGAAGAGGCGCATGATCGCCTCTGCCATCACATGCGCAGTTGAGTGCCGCATCCGGCCGAGGAGATCCGAAGCGCCAGCATCGAGCAGCTCCTCAGCGGAGCCGCGCGCGGGAGCGTCGAGGTGTTCAACCTCCTCCTGCGCGACCAGCGTCTCCTCGTCTGCCATCCTCGCGGCTCCTTCCCCTCGGTGCCTGGTGGGCGGTACAGGACTCGAACCTGTGACCTCAGCCATGTCAAGGCTGCGCTCTAACCAACTGAGCTAACCGCCCGAGGGAGCGAGGATAGCCGATAGACTGCTCCAGATGAGCCACGCCAGTCCTCCCCCCATGATTCTCGCGGTCGGAGACCTCATTGACGAGATTGCCGTGCGCCTTGTCGCCCCTTGGCGCAGGGGCTCCGACGCAACGGCGCGAATTACACGTCGCCGCGGCGGGAGTGCCGCCAATGTCGCCGTGGCAGCCGTTGCTGCTGGCGGGCGGGCACGGTTTCTTGGCGCCATCGGTGACGACAGCACGGGCTCCGCGCTGCTTGCCGCGCTGCAGGCTGCCGGCGTGGAGGCGCACCTGCAGCGAAGCGGGCGCAGCCCGTCAATTATTGTGGTCGTCGAGCCAGATGGCGAGCGCACCATGCTCCCCGACCGTGGCGTTGCAATGAACCTGGTGCATCCTGGCCCCACGATCTTTGACAGCGTCTCCTGGCTCCATGCACCCGCCTACTCGCTCTTCGGAGAGCCTCTCGCACGCACCACGCGGCAACTCTTCGCCGACGCACGACAGCGCGGGATACCAGCATCGCTCGATGCCTCCTCCATCGGTGCACTCGCAGCGTGGGGCCCCGAAGAGAGTCGTAGACAGTTTGCGGAGCTCGGGGCCACCTGCCTCTTCGCCAATGCAGAAGAGACCGAGTATCTCGACCTCCGCAACCGGCCACTTCAGGGGATCACATGCATCCTGAAGCGCGGGAGCGACGAGGCAGAGGTGCGCGGAGAAGACGGCGAGCTACTCGCTGTCGCTGCACCGGACACGCTCCCCTTGGGGGTCGATACGACAGGGGCTGGTGATGCCTTTGCGGGTGGCTTTCTCGTCGCGCGCGCCAGCGACGCTCCATGGGAAGATGCGCTGTACGCAGGACACGTGGCTGCACAGAAGCATCTGCTCCAGCAGCAACATCACGAGGAGGCAGAGTGAATCAGATCCGTATCTCGCTTGAGGTTGCCGCTGCGCTCCGCGAGAAGCGACCAGTGGTCGCGCTTGAGTCGACAATCACCTCAAGCCTCGGGCTTCCAGCGCCGTATAACCGCGAGTGTTACGACCGCGTCGAAGCGGCAATCCGCGCCGAGGGTGCCGTCCCTGCAGTCACTGGAATCCTTGATGGTTCACTCATCGCGGGCGCTGAGCCCAGTGACGTCGAACGGCTCTTGACTGCCACGCGCAAGGTTGCCGAGCGCGACCTTCCCATCGCTCTCGCCCAAGGCGCGCCGACTGCGGTCACCACAGTCTCCGCGTCGGTCGCAATTGCGGCACGCGTCGGCATACGCGTCTTTGCCACTGGCGGCATTGGCGGCGTGCATCGGGGGGCTGCTGAGAGCTTCGACATCTCATCCGACCTCGGTGCCATTGCACGGCACCCTGTGCTCGTGGTCAGCGCCGGGGCGAAGGCGTTCCTCGACCTGGCAAAAACACTCGAGTATCTCGAGACGCTCAGCGTGCCTGTCATCGGCTACGAGACGGATGAGTTCCCTGCATTCTGGAGCCGCACGAGTGGCCTCAAGGTCCCCGCACGTCTCGACAGCCCACGTGACATTGCTGTTGCAGCACATGCTGCAACTATCAGTGGCTGGGTCGGCGGCATGCTCATTGCAAATCCCATTCCTTTCACCGATGAGATCCCTGCAAGCGAGATTGCTGCGGCAATCGAGAAGGGGCTCGCGACGGCAGCTGCATCAGGCGCTACTGGCGCAGCCGTTACGCCAAAGATCCTTGCAGCAATTGCTGCTGCAACAGAATCACGGTCGATCCCTGCCAATCTTGCGCTGGCTGAATCAAATGCACGCCTCGCCGCGAAGATTGCCGCAGCGCTTCTCGACTAGCTCTCTTGCAAAGCGTGGCGCTTGGGCCCACGGGTAATCGAGAGGAGAGCAACTCCAGCAATGACAATGCCGACGCCAAGAAGGGTGTTGGTCCCGCCGATCTGGTCGGCGATCGGGCCCACGGCGATGATCGGCACAAAGCTGCCGAGGCTGACGAGCATGTTGAGCACACCAAAGACGCGCCCGCGCACCTCTTCTGGTAGCTCAGCTTGCAGCGCCGTCTGTGCGGGGATTGCCACAAGGCCGTAGGCCGCTCCGGCAAGATAGGCGACAAAGATCACGGTGCCGAGGGCAGATGCCCCAGCGTCAATGGGGAGGTCACCGAGCAGGCTCGCACCATCAGAGATCGCTAGGCTGATCGGCTTCGCGAGGGCAAGCAGTGCAAGTCCGCCACCAACGCCGAGGAGTCCAACCTCAATGAGCGTGCGGCGGGCAATCGCCTTCCCCCAGCTGTTCAGCGCAAGGATGCCTGTGACAACGCCCAGCCCAATTGGGAGGACGACGAGCCAGAAGTCGCGCGCCTGGAGGCCGAGCGCGTCGGCGACGTACTCTGGCCCCAAGACCCCCATGACACCGACAACGCTTGCCGCAATCGAGAGATAGATCAGTGACCAGATAACTGAACTGTTATCTCGGATGTAGCGAAGTCCAACCAGCAACTCTCCGGTTGTTGTGCGTGTCGTCTCTCGCGTTGACGTGCCGATGTTCCCCTCGCGCTTCACCGGGGGCGCTGCCGGGAGACCGAGGCAGAGGAGGCCAGCGACAAGGAAGAGGGCCGCCACAAAGATGATTGCTGCCTCAGGGCCGGCAATGCGCACGATCGCTGGGCCGAGAAGGGCGAAGCCAATCGCAAAGGCAGCATTCAGGGTGAAGGTGAAGAGTCCATTTGCTGAATTCAACTGCTCCACATGCACCAGGCGCGGAATCATTGACAGCTCTGCTGGAGCAAAGAGTGTGGTCATGACGCTCCCGAAGATGTTGAGCAAGAGAACTGTGCCGAGCGTATCAACGCTGCCGAGCATGAGGAAGAACGCGCCAGCGCGAGATAGGTTCGCAACGATGAGGACGAGGCGGGTATCCAGCCGGTCGACCCAAACTCCAGCGATTGGCGAGAGTACGACAGCTGGGACGAGGAAGCTCAGGAAGAGGGCGCTGAGCGCTGATGTCGAGCCGCTCCGCTCCGCAACAAGCACCGTGAGCCCGTAGAGCACGACATTGCCGCCGATTTGCGTGAGGAGTTGGGCCACCCAGAGGCGGAGGAAGGCTCCATTGCGCAGGACGCTGACGTCAGGAGGGCGCTGGAAGTCTGGGATCTCTTTCGTGATCTTTGACTCGCGACTCATACTCCCCTCCTCTCTGCTTCATGGTGCCCCCGGCCGGAATCGAACCAGCGACGCCCGCCTTAGGACGGCGGCGCTCTATCCACTGAGCTACGGGGGCCCAGGAGATGGTAGCCCACGGCTCGTGGGAGAATACCCCTATGGAGACACGCCAGATCACCCTCTACGGACGTCCAGCGTGCTCACTCTGTGACGAAGCCGCGGCGATCCTTGCGCAAATTGGCCACGAGCGCGGTGCGGCCCTCAGCGTGACGCACGTCGATATCGAGCAGGAGCCTGCCATGCACGCGCGCCTTCTGAGCGAGATCCCCGCGCTTGAGGTTGATGGGCGCCTCCTCCCCCATGCAACCAGCCGCCTCAGGATCGAATCTTTCCTCGCCGGCCCGGAACCTCAGTAGTGGGGCTCTTTGTCGCCTTTCTCGCGGGCACGCTCAGCTTCCTCTCTCCGTGCGTGCTGCCAATTGTTCCTGCCTACATCGGCCGACTTGCTGGGCTCGCAAAGCATGAGTCGCCCCTCGTTCACTCGCTCCTCTTCGTCAGCGGCTTCACGCTGCTCTTCACCCTCCTTGGCATCGGCGCCGCCTACGCGGGTGGTGCCGTCGCGCGCATCCTCCAGATTGTGCAGCTCCCGCTGGGACTGGCAGTCGTAGCGGGCGGGCTCCACCTCGCTGGCATCATCAGGGTGCCGGCGCTCGATCGCGCCACTGGTCCCCTCCCGATCGCCGCGCGCGGCAGAGTCGGGAGCATGCTGCTTGGCATCGCGTTTGCCGCTGCGTGGACCCCGTGCATCGGCATCGTCCTTGGTGCGATCCTCGCGCTCGCCGCAACCGGCTCTGACCCGATCGGGTCGATTGCGTTGCTCATCACCTACAGCGCTGGTCTCGGGCTGCCGTTCATTGGCATATCCATTGCGGCCCAACGCGTGGCTGGCGGTGGAGATCGCATTCTCGGACGACTCCGTCGGAGCTCGTTGAACGCGGCGCGGGTCGGCGGCCTCCTTGTCGCACTCATTGGTCTCTTCATTGCCGGCGGCATGTTGCCGCTACTCTCGCGCTACCTGCCTGGAATTCCGGGGCTCTGATGATCGGACCGTTTCCGCGGCGTCCGCTCATTGGCGCTCTCACTGCCGCCATTGGTCTCGGTCTCGTCTTAACCCTTTCGCTCGGCAGCGTTCCTACCGTGACGCGCGATCCAGGACGGTATGTCACCGATGCAACAGCACTCGGGCCTGCGGTGGGAGCCCACATGGAGATCCCCGCTTCGCAACCACTTGCAGATGGGCGCGTGTGGGGAGATCTCACCGCGGAGGAACGCTCAGGGACACTTGTCATCCTGAACTTCTTTGCAACCTGGTGCCCTCCATGTCAACAGGAGATGCCAGTCTTGCGCGCCTTCGATGGCCTCTACCGCGACCGGGGGCTACGCATTATCGGTATCTCTGTAAGCGAAACGACAGCCGACGTCGCTCGATACGCGGAAGAGTACTCCATCACCTACCCGCTCCTCGTTGATGCAGCCGGCACGCTGTTCCGAGCGGCAGCGGTTGGCGGACTGCCGACGCAGCTCTTACTCGATGGGTCAGGCCGCGTACTTGCAGTACTGCCGCAGCCGCTAACTGCAGCGGACGGGGTTGAACTTATCGAGCCGCTCCTCGCGGGGCGCTGAGTTCACTACTCCGCAACGAAGCGGAACCGCTCTCCATCACGCTCGATGCGACCAAGCGGCGTGTCGACCTCATGGCTCATTGCAACAAGCCACTGCTCTCGCGCTGCCTCGGCGAAAATCGTTGCCTTCGCATCAACCGAGATCCATGCCTGATCGTCGTATGAGGTAACCCAGCGCGGGTTCGCCTGCCAGGGTCGCATGAAGAGATCGCCAAGGAAGAGAAGCGTCCGTGCCGTGCCGCGAATGATCGTTGCCTGTGAACCGGGTGTGTGGCCGCCGAGTGCCCGAAGTTCTACCGCTGAGTCGAGTGAGAGCGTCGTCTCATAGGCGCGAGGTTCCGCATCGCGGAAGAGCCTGCGGAGGGTTGCAGTGTCGTAGGCGGCACGTGCGCGCAAGGAGTCGCTCGCCACGGCCTCGATCTCGCCGCGAGGTGCGACCACAACGGCCCCAGGAAATGCAGCCTCACCGCGCTCATTCGCTAGGCCGCCAGCATGATCGCGGTGAAGGTGGCTCGGGACAACGAGGCTGATGCGCTCAATGTCGACTCCGCCGGCAAGGAGGGCTTCACGCGCAGCAAGGGATTGAATCTCGGCATCATCTCGTGCCGTGCCTGCGGGGAGGAGTCCCGTCTCAAGCAGGATCGATCGCGATGGCGTGGTTACGTGGAGAAGGTTGAGTGCCTGTAAGAGGCGCGACTCAGCATCGATCTCCGTGCGAACGAGCGGCTCCCACGTTGTTCGGGGGACAGGCCCAAAGATCGCTCCTGCGTCGCTACGAAAGGTGCCGATACGAATGAGATCAACGAGTGTTCCGCCGAGATCGATCTGGCGGCGGGCTTGCGGGGCGGCTCCCCCCATGCGCTAGCGCTCCGTCTCGCGACGAACCGCGTCAAAGTCCACGTGGATTGCTGACGCGGTCGGCTCACTCTGTCCCTGGTACCGGCTATGCAGGGCGGCGCTCCCGTACGGTCGCTCAACGGGCGACGACATGCGGTGGAAGGAGATCTGGCCGATCTTCATCCCGGGGTAGAGCGCGATCGGAAGGCTCGCAACATTCCCCAACTCCAGCGTCAGATTCCCAACCCACCCTGGATCGACATAGCCGGCGGTGGAGTGAATGAGAAGACCGAGCCGGCCGAGGGATGACTTCCCGTCAAGGCGACCGAGGAGCGAGCTGCCAACACTAATGCGCTCAAGTGTTTGACCAAGCACAAATTCACTCGGGTGGAGCATGAACGGCTCGGCGCCAGAGACGACCTCGAGTTCGGTGAGCCCCGGCTGATCGACTGAGGGGTCGATGAACCCGTAGCGGTTATTCCGGAACACCCGGAAGCTCTTATCAAGGTGAAGGTCGATCGAGGCCGGCTGAATGTCTTCGTTGTTGAATGGATCCACGCCGATCTCACCAGAAGCGATCGCACGTCGCAGGTCACCATCAGAGAGGACGCTCATGCGCCCGCCTCCACGCTCTTGCGACGGCGCTTCCCACCGCCACTCTCCTTCTCTGCGACAAGCTCGTCTACTTCACGCTTGAGGGTGGCAAGGTCCTCGAACGACTGGTAGACACTGGCGAAGCGGATGTAGGCGATCTGGTCAATCTCACGGAGCGCTGCCATGGCAAGGCTACCGATCCGTGCAGAAGAGATCTCGGTGGCGCCGCTCGCGCGGATCGCCGTCTCTATCGCCTCCATCGCGCGCTCCGGAGCGTCAACCGGCACGGGCCTCCGAACAAGCGCGCGGCGAAGACCCTCGAGGAGTTTCTGGCTGTCGTACTCATCACGCTCACCAGAGCGCTTGATGACGTACAGACGGGCAAGTTCGGCCCGCTCGTAGGTGGTGACCCGAGTGCCGCAGATGCGGCAGGCGCGGCGGCGGCGAATGACTGAGCCCTCATCGAGGTCGCGAGAGTCGACAACTCGCGTGTCTGGCTCTTTGCACGAAGGACAACGCACGCTCACTCCTCCCTACCGCCGCTTGCGGTGTCTCGGGGAGTGTACACACGATCTAGCGCGATGTCGCTCAGTCGTGGCTTACAGGGCCGGCGATCGTCTCCCGAGCGTGCTCAAGCACTGGGAGGAGGATGGCGAGGCCGTCACGCACCGCCCCGCTCCCGCCAGGCAGATTCACCACGAGGCTCCCCTTCAGGACGCCCGCAACGCCACGCGAGAGGATTGCTGCCGGCGTCTGCGAGCGGCCGAGCATGCGGATCGCTTCGGGAATCCCAGGGATCAGGCGCTCGAGCAATGGTGCGGTTGCATCCGGGGTGACGTCGCGTGGCGTAAGACCAGTTCCGCCAGTCGTCAGGATCACTTCAACGGTGCCAGCATGCGCAAGGAGTACCGCTTCAATTTCAGCGCGCTCGTCCGCCACGGTCGCACGCGACACGGTCCATCCATGCGCTTGCAGCGCGGCGGCTGCCAGCGCACCTGACCGATCTTCGCGTGTCCCAGCTGAGACGGAGTCACTCACCGTGACCACAAGTGCTCGGCGCAACGGTTCGCTCATCGCGGTCTCTCCACATCTGCCACCTGCCATGTGCCGCTCGCACCGCCCGTCTTCTCAATAAGCCTCGTTGGCCCGATCACTGCAGATCGGTCTACGGCCTTGACCATGTCGTAAATCGTCAGCGAGGCGACACTTGCTGCAACGAGTGCCTCCATCTCGACCCCTGTCTGCCCACTGCACTCCACTGTTGCACGGACACGGATCCCATCGCTCACAGCAGTGCAGCGTACTGCGATGTTCGTGAGCTGCAACGGGTGGCAGAGTGGGATCAACTCAGCGGTGCGCTTTGCAGCCTGCGTCCCAGCGAGCTCTGCTGTGGCAAGCACGGGGCCTTTTGGCATTGAGCCTTCGGCAACCATGGCGAGCGTCGCAGGCTGCAGTGAAATGTAGCTCTCTGCGACAGCGCGCCGACTCGTTACGGGCTTCCCACTGACATCAACCATCGCGGCACGGCCCTGCTCATCGATATGCGTCAGGCGTCGACCCTCTTCACTCATGACGTGATCGTAGCGCTAGATGCGCCGCATGGCGCGAGGAAGTGGATGCAGCTCAATCTCTGCGCCAACATCAAGACCGAGAAGCTCCTCGGGAATGGGGCCGAGAAAGTCGGTCCCTGCAAGGACGTGCGCCTGGTGGCTCCCCTGCGGTCCAGCGAGTCGCACCGCCACACTCCCATCAGGTGTGAGGCATGGGGCTCCGTTCTCATCTCGGTCGGCGGTGAGGCGCAGATACGAGCGACGTCCGAGCGGACTGCTCACCGCCTCAAGCAGACGGCCCCGCGTGGCAAGAGTGAGGGGCGGGCGACCGGCAAGGATGCGCAGGAGAGGCAGTACAAACTCGTGTGCTGTGACATAGGCACTTACCGGATTGCCTGGGAGGCCGAATGCCCATCGCGCACCCGTGGTCCCACTTCGCCGAGCACCGACAAGGAGTGGCTTTCCTGGCTGAATGGCAAGGCGCCAGACGAGCGTCTCAAAGTGCTCGGCAAGAACCTCGCCCACGTGGTCATGTGCGCCAACGCTCACCCCGCCCGTCGTGATGAGTAGGTCGCAGGTCGCCGAGGCTGCCGCGATTGCCGAGCTCGTGGTCGCGCGATCATCAGTGACGGAGCGCAGCGTGACAACCTCCCCGCCCGCTTCTGTGATGAGCGCCGCGAGCATTGGACCGTTTGTATCGGGAATAAAATCATTGAGCTCGCTCCCGCTCGTTACGACCGCCACTCGCGGACGAGGCCGGAGTATGGCCTCCTTCGCACCACTCCCTATCAGGACCGCGACCCCTGCAGCGTCCATGGTGCTGCCAGCTGGGAGGAGCGTCGTGCCCGCACGCGTATCTTCACCTTGGCGTCGAATCGACCTCCCCATTGGCACTGCACCGAAGAACCAGACCTCTTTTGGAAGCTCAGAAGGGACACGTTGCAGGAGCGTCGCCTCGCTATGCACGCCGCTCAGCGCACTCTCTTCGACGGGAACAACTGCATCGGCGCCGGAGGGGATCGCTGCACCTGTGGCGATTCTCCGACAGGTCCCAGCAGCCAGCGCATCTAGACCGCGAGCGCGGCCCGCAGCGGCATCGCCATCAACTGCAAGGGACAACGGAGATTCTTTGGTGACCCTTTCAAGATCGCTCGAACGCACCGCCCAACCGTCCATTGCCGAAACGTCAACGGGTGGCAGATCAAGATCGGCCTGTACTGGCGCTGCAAGGGTTCGGCCGACAAGATCGCGCCAGCTGGCCGCACTCACCATTGTCGACTCGGCGGGAAGTGCTTCAGCCTGGCGGATGAGTTGCGCAAGCAGCTCGTCGGCGCGCACAAGCGAAAGATGCTCAGCCACCCTACGCTCCTTGCCGGCGCGCCATGCGTCGCGAGAGGACGACCCCTACTGTTGCCAAGACGATGAGCGCTACGCAGTAGCTGAGCGCTGCAGGAATCCAAAAGCTGGTCGGATAGAGCTGAATCAAGTGCGAAGTGCTCCAATTAAAGGTCCACGTCCCATCTGCAAAAACAAGCCCGTGGAAGAAGGCAAAGGTTGCATCGAAGGCGAGGAGGAAGGCGGCACCAGCGCCAGAGGCGAGAACGCCAATCAGGAGCGCCCCATCACGGGCAGCATGAGATACAAGGGCGGGACGTTTTCGCGCAAGAAGTAGCAGGGCGAATGCACCGCAGCCGCCTGCGAGGAGAACAAGGCGCATGAGGTTTCCAACATCGGCGAGATGCGCTCGCTCGCCAGCATCAAGGAGAAGACCCGAGCCGAACGGCACAAGGAACCCACCGCTTGTGAGCAGCTCGCCCACGAGTGCATCGGAGAGCGTATGAGCGTCACGGGGAGAGACGCCGAGATAGTGCGCTGAACCTGCGATATCAAGAAACAGGTGTGTGACAGGCGGCAGCAAGAAGAGGAGCAACGCTGCGCTTGCCAGGAAGAACCCCGCCGCGATTGCGGTGAGACAGCGCGCGATCAGGCGACCAAGCACGCTCACGCGTCGACGAGAATCTGACCCTGCTCCCACCAAGAGCGAACCGAGAGCGCATCTGGCTCGGGCATGCCGAAGAGCGTAACCGCCTGGCTCACAGATGCCGTAAAGGCATCCCATGGTGTCTCGGCGAGCTGCTTGACGCCCAGGATGCCTGCGCGGGCAAGCAGCTCCTGCTCATCTGGGCCCAAGAAGGCAATGTTGAGGAGGAGCGCCTCGTCACGCCACTCGTCAACGTCTGCAGTTGTTGCATCAAGTTGGTCGGCGAGCGACTGGCGTCGCGTTGCCGTTTCAGTCCGCTCCAGGAGTAGCCCGGTCGTGAAGAGTCCGTGCGCCTCAAGGCGTGCGAGGTGCACCGGTTCAATGCGTGTCAAGCGAGTGATCGCTGGCATCGTCCCTCCCCTTTCACCTATGGCCGGCGCGCGAGCATCTGGTCGGGGCGACTGGATTCGAACCAGCGACCTCTTGCACCCCATGCAAGCGCGCTACCAAGCTGCGCTACGCCCCGACGCGCCGGATGGCGCAGGGCGAGTCTAGCGGAACTCAGGGGCAGGGGCACGGCCAAGGAGTGTCTGTGCGAGCACGTTAATCGGCACGCCGTTTGCGAGCGCCGCGACGACCGTTGCAGTAATTGGGAGTTCAACGCCGAGCCGGGCGGCAAGCGCGAGTGCCCCGTGAGCGGTTGGAATCCCCTCGAGGGTCGCACCTATCTGCGTCACAGCGGCCTTCAGTTCAATGCCATTTGCAAGGAGCTCGCCGAGTCGCGCGTTGCGCGAACCGGTATTCGACGCGGTTAACGCAAGGTCACCAACGCCTGCGAGACCAAAGACCGTCTCACGCTTGCCGCCGGCAGCCTCAGCCAGGCGAGCCATCTCTGCAACGCCGCGCGAGAGCAACGCTGCTGCCGCGTTTTCGCCATAGCCGAGTGACCGCACTGCGCTAACAGCAATAGCGATCACGTTCTTCAGCGCACCGCCGATCTCCACACCCGTCCGGTCATCGGAAAGATAGAGACGAAAATTGGGGCGTGCGAGTAG
Organism: uncultured Chloroflexota bacterium; assembly: GCA_903864185.1. Lineage (GTDB taxonomy): Bacteria > Chloroflexota > Limnocylindria > Limnocylindrales > Limnocylindraceae > Limnocylindrus. Next base: position 138,972 of record CAIPEX010000009.1, read on the forward strand.
TTGCTGCGCGTGTTCACCCAATGCCATTGGGCCGGCAAGTACCGCCGCTGCAGGCTTTCCTGCGGCGACTTCGACCGCAAGATTTGGGCCAGAGAGAACCAGCACGCTCGTCGATGGGGCTCCTCCTGCTAATGCCGCTTCGCTCACGCGCGCACCAGATGCATCGAGTCCCTTCGAGGCGAGTACGAGCGCGGCCTCTCCCCGTGCCGCTGAGCGGAGTGCGTCGACAATTGCGTCGGAGGGGACCGCCAACACGAGGATATCGGTAGCGGCTAGGGTGGGAAGCTCCTCCTCAAGCGACCGTACGACGAGGCGCGCCGGGAAGGGCGCCGATGGCAGGCGTCGAGTATTGGTGCGTTCAGCAGTGAGGCGGGCTGCCTCTGTGGCGGTATGAGCAACAAGCTCGACAGGCTCTCTCGCATCGCTTGCCGACCAAAGGATTGCGAGTGCAGTCCCCCATGCCCCAGCACCAACGATGCGAATCACCGTGGACCACCTGTCGCTTTTGTCCGTGTTCTGCCTCGCGCGTGCCCCTCCTCAGCAGAACGTTCGCGAACGATGATCTTGATCGGTGCGCCCGTCAGTGGATAGCGCTCTCGGATCTGGTTCTCGAGGAAGCGTTGCCAAGAGAAGTGCACCTGCAACGCATTGCGCGCAAAGACAACAAAGGTGGGTGGCGGTGTTTGCGCCTGCGCGGCGTAGAGAATTTTTGGCCGCTTCGATCCGCCGTGCGCGGGCTCTTGCCGTGCAACTGCATCAGCGACCAGACGGTTCAAGACGCCGGTTGGAATGCGCAAGCGACAGGCATCTGCAGCAGCGATCGCGGCATCAAGGACCTTTGTCGCACGAAGCCCTGTGGTTGCCGAGATTGAAACGAGCGGCGCAAAATCAAGAAACGGGGCTTGCGCACGAATCTTGGCCTCGAGTGCATCAAAGGTAAAGCCATCTTTCTCAATGAGGTCCCACTTATTCAAGACGATCACAAGCCCCTTCCCCGCCTCAATCACACTGCCCGCAACATGAAGGTCTTGCGCCTGGAGGCCCGTCGAGGCATCGATAAGTAACAGCGCGACATCTGCCCGCTCAAGCGCTTGAATCGTTCGTACAGTGGACCACTTCTCAGCAGCTGGCCCAGCTGCAATCTTGCCGCGCTTACGAATGCCAGCGGTATCAACCAGCGTGATATGCCGACCGGCATGTTCGAGCGACTCATCGATCGCATCACGTGTAGTTCCTGGGACATCACTGACGACTGTTCGTTCGATACCTGTGAGTCGGTTGAGGAGGCTTGACTTTCCAACGTTCGGGCGGCCAACGATCGCAACCGTGACCTCCCCCTCTGCTCGTAACTCGCCCGCATCTTCTGGAAGTGCGCGAAGCTGTTCGACAAGTACGTCGAGAAGGTCGCCCGTGCCACTCCCATGCTGTGCGCTGACAGGGTGCACGCGATCAAATCCAAGAGCCGAGAACTCATGAGCGGCACGCTCACGGTCAATATTGTCAGCCTTATTCGCAACGAGAATGATGGGCTTACTGCTACGACGCAGAAGTTGCGCCACCTCTGCATCGGCGGGATTCGGCCCCGACGCCGCATCCACGATAAGCAAGATCACATCGGCCGAGGCGACGGCGATCCGCGCCTGGTCCTGCACTGCAACGTCAATCACATTGCCATGTGCGGGCTGGATCCCTCCCGTATCAACAAGCCGGAAGCGCTTCCCGTTCCAATCCGCCTCAGCGATGAGGCGATCACGTGTGGTGCCAGCACGATCTTCAACAACTGCACGGCGGTGGCCCACGATTCGGTTGAAGAGGGTGCTCTTACCTACATTCGGCCGACCGACGAGCGCAACCAGAGGGAGTCGAACGCGCTCCTCTTCGAGCGACGTTGCAACGCTTTCGAGCAGCTCACTGTCGCTCATTGTGCACTGCCGACGGGAAGCGATGTTGTTCGATATTGCGGCGTCGCAGCTTCGGCGAGCGCCATGCGAGCAACTTCGCTCGCTGCGGCGTGCACCGGTCCTACTCCTGCGAGTAGAGCGACACGCTCAACTACGGCTGCAAGGTCCTCGATCGGCGTGCTCGTGCCACCAGTAACGCCAACACGTTTCGCCTGCTTGAAGTCGGTCGACTCTGTAAGCTCTCGCGGTGATTCAATTTGGAGTACAGGCGTTCCATTAATCTCGCAAAGACGTGTGAGCTCACGCGTATTGGCGCTGCGCGTGCCGCCAACGACGATCATCAGGTCGACGTTCCGCGCAGTTTCAAGCGTGTCCTCCTGGCGACGAATCGTGACGGGACAGACGGTGTTGACAACCTTGAGTTCATGGCATCGCGAGACCATGAAAGCCGCAAGCCGTTCGAACTTCCACGGCGGCTGCGTTGACTGCGTGATGAGAGCCATGCGCTTACGGCGTGGAATCTTCACCCAGTCCTCTTCTTCATCAACAAGGATCGCGTCTGGCGCAAATCCAAGCAGCCCAACAACCTCAGGGTGATGCGGCGTGCCAAGTAGCACGATGTCATAACCATCGTCCACAAGGCGCTGCAACTCGCGATGCTCTTGCGTGACCCAGGTGCAGGTGCCATCGATGACCTCAAGTCCGCGAGCACCAGCACGCTCAAGCACCTCAGGCGTTACGCCGTGCGCACGAATGACCACGGCTGCGCCTTCGTGCACATCGTCAAGTGTTTCGGCGTTTTCAATCCCGCGCTCCCGAAGGTCAGCAATGAGCCCCTCATTGTGCACAACATGCCCGAGGGTATGTGTTCTCTTTCCTTCAGCACGCGCCGACTTTGCCTTGTCGATTGCCTCACGCACCCCATAGCAAACACCGGTGCGGCGAGCGATCACAATCTGTTCGACGGTACCCATGGGGGGATTATCCCCCACTTGGCGCCTAGGCTCGGTAGGAGTCTGGGAGAAGGGCGTTTACTGCCTCGTGGAGGCGTGCAGTCACAACGACGGGCGTCAGTCGTTCACCAGGTTTCGCGCTCAATTGGAGCGGCTTGCCGATGACGAGCTTGATAGATCGCACACGGCGAGGCAGGATCGCTCCAGGGGCCCAGAGGCGCTCGGTCCCGCTGACCGCGACAGGAATGAGCGGTGCGCCTGAGCGAATCGCCAGCAACCCGGCACCATCATGAAAGCGGTTGATGCGCCCGTTCTTCGAGCGTGTCCCCTCTGGATAGATTCCGAGCAGCCCACCAGAGCGTAGCGCCGCCTCCGCGAGTCGGAAGGCTTCAAGGTCGGCCTGGCCACGCTTCACGCCGAACACTCCATTGACGCGTAAGAAGGTGCCAACGATCGGCCAGCGCATCGCCTCCGACTTCCCCATCCAGGTGATCGGTCGGCCAGTCGCAGGGGTAAGCCAGCAGGCGAGAAAGACTGGATCAACCCAAGAGATGTGATTTGACGCAAGGATCGCACTGCCAGATTGCGGAATGTTCTCGAGCCCCTCGACGATGATCGTACTCGCGAGCCGCCGCAGGCACCACCCGCCGAATGCTTCGGATGCACGCATGCCAAGGGACGGGCGGTCCACGTTATCTCCCTTGCACGACGCTGATGATCTCTGCAACAACCTCTTCCAACGTCATTTGATCGGTAACGATGATTCGCGCATCACTCGCAGCAACGAGTGGCGCAACGCTTCTGTTGCGATCATCGTAGTCGCGAGCGCTCAGGTCGGCAACGATTGAGGCATGCTCGGGTGATCCAAGGGCATAGCCGCGCTGGCGTGAGCGACGCTCTCCCCGCGATTCTGCACTAGCGTCAAGGAAAAACTTCCATGTTGCCTCTGGCAGGACGACGGTTCCAATGTCCCTCCCCGCAAGGACGGCATTCCCAGAGTCAGCAGCGGAACGTTGTACGCCACGCAGCGCAGCACGAACGTCGGGCAGTGCTGCAACTCGCGGGACCGCACGCTCAACCTCTGCTGACTCTAGCTCTCCTGGTTGGAACTCTTGGTCACCGACGAGAAGATGGACGGGTCGCTGCTCCAGGTTGACATGTGTTGCGTGGGCAAGAGCAAGGATCGCGGCGGGGTCACTCATCGCGCCGCCTCGTATGGCTGCAGCCGTTACCGCTCGATAGAGCAAGCCAGTATCAAGGAACGCGTACCCAAGCTCCCGGGCCACGCGCTCTCCAACGCTGCTCTTACCGCTAGAGCCGGGACCGTCGATTGCAATCGTGCTCATGCAGGAGCCTGCGGAGGGGCGTTCAGCGCACGCGAGAACTCACTGCGCTCGTCTGACGTGAGCGGTCGAAGCGCGCCTGGCAAGAGCTCACCGAGAGTTGCGGGGCCGAATGAGAGCCGCACAAGACGGAGTACTGGGTGTCCTACAGCACCGTAGAGTCGGCGGACCTCATGATGGCGTCCCTCACCGAGTGCGATATAACTCCACTGGCCAGGGTCGTCATTGCCAGAACGAATCTCAGCAGGAAGTGAATCGGCAGGTTGAACTGCTCGCGATTCAAGAGCGCGCGCCCAGCCGTCTGTAAGGCGAATCCCAGCGCGAAGGCGCGAGAACTCTGGCTCGCCAAGTGAGAACCTCGTTGCGACCGCATAGCCTCGCCGTAGACGTGCCCGCGGATGTGCAAGACGCGAGACGAGGCTGCGCTCGGGAGTGAGCAGCAGGAGTCCCTCAGTCTCTCGGTCAAGCCGCCCGATTGAGAGCATGCGCTCTGCACGCGCAGCGCCGAGTTCTTCTGTCAGTGCCTGTGGGAGGGTGATTGCCGCGTACGGATCTGCATGCGTCGTAGTTACCCCTCGCGGTTTATGCCAGACAAGGATTTCCGCTTCACCAACTCCATCGATTGCGGTGCCGCGTGTGTTCGCGCTGCTTGCAGGTACGAGTGGTGCTCCGTCTAACTCGAGTGGAGCGCTTGGATCCAGGCGTTCACCCAGCGTCACGACACGCCCCGCGGATGTCACTCTGCCTCCAGCAATTGCGCCATCAGCAGTGCGCCGAGAGAGACTTGAGCGCTCTGCAACGAGAACGTTCACCCGAATGAGATCACTCAGTGGTCGAGTCCTCGTCGGCTGGTGTCATTGGCGTCGTGCTCTCTGGTGCCTCAGTCTCAGTAGTCGCATGAGCAACTTCGCTTTTCAGCTCAAGATGTCGGAGGGCCTCGGCATCACCTTCAAGGGGCGGTAGATCTGCCAGTGAAGAGAGTCCGAAGCGTCGTAGGAACTCGAGTGTTGTTGCGTAGCGGATCGGCCGACCAGCAGTTTCGAGTCGCCCGGCCTCTTCAATGAGTCCGCGTTCGAGGAGAACGCGTAGTGCGTAGTCGGCATCGACGCCGCGGATCTCTTCCACACCTGCCTTCGTGACCGGTTGGCGGTAGGCAATCACCGTGAGCGTCTCGAGTGGCGCCGCAGTCAGGTCTGAGCCGCCCGTGCCGACCCATGCCAACACGGCACGCGCCTGCTCTGGGCCACTCGCGAGTTGGATCTCATCTGCGTGGGTGATGAGCGTGATGCCTCGACCGGCGAGGCTCTTCTTCAACTCGGTGAGGAGCGCATCCAGTTGCGCGCGGTCGATATCAAGGAGTTTTGCCGTCTCCCGACGATTAAGCGGGCGATCGACCACGAAGAGGAGCGCCTCAAGGTCGGCAACGCTTACGGGGCGCTGCTCTGGCACCGCATGCTCGTTCACGCTCCCTCCATTCCCCTGATGGTGATTGGCCCCCACAGAAGTTCCTGGCTTACAGAGACTTCGTGCCGCTTTGACAATTCAAGCAGTGCAAGGAAGGTTACCGCAATAAACGAACGGTCTTGTCGGTCGCCGAGGAGGGACTCGAGGTCGACGCCTGTAGCACCGCTCGCCTGCACCGCCATGCGGATCGCCTGGAGCCTGTCACTAATGGAGACCTTGAGCCCTACGGCGGAGAGGGCAAAGCCAGCGAGGGGCTTGCGGCGGAGTGCGATGCGCGCCATAGCGCGGGCGAGGCGCTTTGGATCTGAGCGCGTTGGGACGAGCTCAGCAACTGGGACCTGCCGCTGAATGGGAAGTTCGCGAGATGGAGGCTCTCTATGCCAAAGCGGCGCCAGCAGACGATCACCGAGGACTCGGGCTGCATCACGGAAGACGCGATAACGGAGGAGTCGAATGCGAAGATCGCTCTCTTCCGTCTCAAGGTCAAGATCGTTCCCCTCGCTCGCGGGCAATGCGACCGGACGCGGCAAGAGCGCTCGGCTCTTCAGGACGATGAGTTGTGCAGCGACAGCGACGAATGCCGAGAGGGTCTCAAGACGGTCGTCGGGAATTTCTGCGAAATACCGCAAGAACTCATCGGCAAAGGATGCGAGCGGGACGCGTCGCACATCAAGTTCATCTTTCTCAATCAGCGCAAGGAGGAGGCCGTAGGGTCCACTGAACTCACCAAGCGCCACATAGGAGCGCGTGCGGCCAAAAATACCACCATGCTCGCGACGGAAGATCACGCCCTCGATGTCCGGGCTCGTTGGCTCCGGAAGCTCAAACCCCTCTGCGAGTCCGCGCGTACTCATAGTCGACCCTCATCTGCAAGATGGAGACGCATAACGCGATGGTCCACTGCCGTGCCACCACGTTCAATGTGAGCGAGTTCTTCCAGGAGCGCAATGACGTCCGCAGCTGCACCGAGTTCTCGTGCGTGGTGTGGTGCTGCATCTGCATGCGTACGCAGCGCTGTAAGACCTTTCAGGGGTGCTCCAGCCTCATAGGCCATCGTTGTTGATCCAGTCAGCACATGCACGATACGGAGGAGGAGCCCCACCTGACCCTTCGGAAGATCGTGGATGAGCGCGGCTACCTCTTCGCTCGGTCCAGCACCTGCATGTCGCAACGCTTCTGCCATGCGTGTAGCGGCCGCTCGGTCGGCAGGGTGGCTCGCAGCGAACGCGTGGAGCATCGCCTCTCCTACGCCCAACTCTCGAAGGCGAGAGAGTCCAGCAGATCCTGCGCGATCAACAGCTCCGCGAGCAGCTCGCCAATCCTGAAGCACGGCCTGGAGATGCCGTGCGACCTGGGTGACACGCTGGAGCGGTTCTGGTTGGTTCACAGGCGCATCCTACCGCCTCAGGCGGGGCGGACGCCACGCTACGCGCGAGGGTGCGCCTTTTTGTAGGCGTCACGCACGTGACTCCCAAGCAGGTGGGTATAGAGCTGCGTTGTCGCTATGTCTGCGTGCCCAAGGAGCTCTTGGACCACGCGCAGGTCGGCGCCACCGTCGAGGAGGTGGGTGGCAAAGGAGTGGCGCAGGGTGTGCGGATGGATCTCTTCACCGAGTCCAGCGGCAATCGCTGCCGCGCGAATGGCAGACCATGCTTCTTCGCGGCGTACTCGTCGACCGCCTCGTGTGAGCAGTAGGGCTGCTGTGTCGACGCCAAGTTTTGTGCTGCGCGATTGCGACTCCATGTGAACTGGCCGGCCAGCATCGAGATAGAGACGAACAGCGTCAACCGCTGGTTCGCCGATCGGCACAACACGCTCACGCCGACCCTTTCCGAAGAGGCGCACAGATCCATCGGCGAGATCGATGGAATCGAGGTCTAAGGTGACGATCTCACTCACCCGACCACCCGATCCGTACAGCAGCTCGCCGAGTGCCCGGTTCCGCAAAGCGTGCGCGCGTGTGAGTGCGTCTGACCCCAACGTAGTACTCAGAGCCGAAAGGAGTTCGTCAATCTGCGTTGCACTAAGAACGGCGGGAAGCCTCCGCCGTGCACGCGGAAGATCAATCTCATCGCTGATAGATCGAGTGACGATACCCTCCGCCTCCGCAAAGCGGTAGAAGACACGCAACGCGGCGGCACGACGACGGCGCGTAGAGAGCGCTACATCGGGAGCTGCAATCCACTGCTGCACAACACCTGCATCATCACGCCAAGAGCTTTGGTTTGGGAGCGAGGCCGAAAACGACTGGTAGTCGCTCCGATACGCTTCGAGCGTCCGCGGTGCGAGGTTACGCTCAACAGAGAGGTAGAGGATGCAGGCGTCGATCAGTCGTTCAAAGGCTGTCCTGGCGGCAGGGGTATCTGTCGCCTTCGACATCAAGCCTCGCGCTTCGCAGCGGCAAGCAGCTCCTTGGCGGCCGCGGTGGCACCGCTCCCCGCTCCATCGCCGGCGAGCATCGCTGCGAGCTCTTCAACGCGTTCCGCTGCGCTGAGCGTCCGAACCGAGGTGACCGTGCGCCCGTCTGCGTCACCCTTCGCGACATGCAGGTGGGTATCAGCATGGGCGGCAACCTGTGCAAGATGCGTCACGCAGAGAACCTGATGCTGCCGAGAGATCCGTCGAAGACTGCGTCCAAGCGCCTCGCCCGCGCGACCGCCAAGGCCCGCGTCGATCTCATCGAAGATCAGCGTGCGTGGTTCGCTTGCATCACTGAGCGCCTCCTCAAGCGCGAGCGAGAGGCGACTCAGTTCGCCACCAGACGCAATTTTCGCAATGGGACCAGCAGGCTCACCAGGGTTTGGTGCGAAGACATAGGAGACCTCATCGCCACCAGAGCGGTCGACCAGGCAGCTAGCACCTTCAACGAGAGGGTCGCCGTCTGCTCCGCTACGCGCCTGAACAAGCACAACAAAGCTTGACGGCAGGTCAAGGGCCCCCAGGGCACGGTTCACAGCCTTGGCGAGTGAACCAGCGCCCGCGCGCCGGCGTTCCCGCAAGGCAAGGGCGGCGACCGCAATCTCGCTGTTCAGTTGCACACGTCCTCGCTCAATCTCCGCCCTCCGAGCGTCTGCCCCTTCGAGTCGCGCAACCTCAGCCACGGCAGCCTCAAGCGCGCGTCCAAGGCCAGCCTCATCGGTCTTGAAGCGTCGCTGCAGCGAGAGGAGGAGGCCGAGCCGCTCCTCCAGTTCTGGAACGCTCCTGCCGCTCACCTCGCCAGGTGCTCGCCGCGTCAGGTCGCGCGCAATATCGTCGATCTCAATCGAGAGCGCAGTGAGGCGCTCGCCCAGCGCAGCCGCAGAGTCGTCAAGGCGTACAAGCTCACGGGAGGCCCGCTCAATCTCGGTCGAAATGGGACGAAGCGATGCGGGCTCGCCATCAAAGAGCGAGGTGATCTCTCCGTAGAGTGCGTCGATGCGGTCGCCGTTCGTGGCGCGGCGTAGTTCCTCTTTGAGCTTCGCCTCTTCACCCTGCTCGACTGCCGCGACCTCAAGATCCGTGCGCTCTGCCCGAGCAATCGCAAGCAGTGCATCTCGTCGCGAATCATCTCCACCGAGTTCGGCGTACTCCACCTCAAGTTGGCTGCGACGATCGATTAACTCAGCAACCTCTTCGCGGATCTCCATTGACTGAGACCAGCGGTCGAGAAGGTCACGCTGCCGAGCTGGGTCGCCGAGGCGCTGTTGATCATGCTGCCCGTGAATCTCGATGCGTGATCCGATCTCTTGCGCGAGGCGCGCGATCGTTACGAGCTCGTCGTTCAGTCGCGCAACCGAGCGACCCTCTGCGTAGACCTCGCGAACAACGATCTTCTCGCCACCGGCATCAGCCATGAGGAGGTCGATATGGAGGCGCTCAGACCCAGCGCGAATCGCACCGGTATCAGCACGTGAGCCACGAGCAAGCGCGAACGCGTCCACAAGCAGGCTCTTCCCCGCCCCAGTCTCTCCGGTCAAAACGGTGAGGCCTGGGCCAAGTTCTACGCGGAGTGAGTCAATGATGGCGAGACCAGAGACGCCAAGCTCGCGAACGAGTGAGCCGCTCTGACTGTTCACCGCGGCAGGAGTTCGACCTTCTGGCGAACGAGATCCCAGAATGGTGCAAGGCCAGGAAGTTCAATAAATTGGATCGGCTCTGGAGATTCAGTGACAGTCACGCGATCGCCCACGCCGATCACCTGATCGACCCACCCATCAACCGAGACGACTGCATCGTCACCCTGCACGAGCGTGCACGTCACACCCTGGGACGGGGCGACCACAACTGAGCGCAGTGTTGCGAGATATGCAGCAATCGGCGTCACGATTATATTCCTGCTCGACGGATCCAACACTGGACCACCTGCAGAGAACGAGTAGCCGGTTGAGCCAGTTGGCGAGGAGAGAACGACGCCATCGGCAATGTACGTCGCAAGATGGCTCTCGCCGATTGCTACGTCGAGGCGAAGGACACGCGGAAGTCGGCCGCGCGCGACGACAACGTCATTGAGAGCGATCAGTTCCTCGCGCCCGCCACCGAGGCGTTCAATGACCGCGCGGAGAGCCATGCGTGGTTGCGGCTTCCATGTACCTGCAACGAGTGCACTAAGTGTCTGGTCAAGCTGGAACGCTTCCGCGCGAGCGAGGAAGCCCACCTTGCCGAGGTTGATGCCGAGGAGCGGTATGGCACTGCCTGCAACGGCAGCAGCTGCACGGAGGAACGTTCCGTCGCCCCCCATCGAGATGAGGAGATCGGTTCCCGGCAGCTTCGACTTTACGGCTGCCTGTTCTTCGGCGGGTAGGCCCCACGACTCAACCCCGTGCGTGGCGCACCAACCAGCGGCCTCATCCCATGTTTCCTGGGCGAGGTCATTCGTTGGGTTATAGACAAAGCCGAACCGAGGCATGGATCTATCATCGCACACGGAGAGAGCTCGTTCAGTACCGTCTGGCCTGAACCTAGGCGCGGTGCGCCGCCCATGCAGCGCGGATTTGGCGCTCAATCCCCTTCTCGTCAAGGCCGATGAGCGCCCGTAGGTCGTTGACGCTCCCGTGATCCACAAAGTTTCCAGCAGGGATGCCGATCGTCAGGATACTTGCGGTTACAGGGTCTCCTGTTGCGGCCTCATCTGCCGCAAGTACCTCAAGGACGCCGCTTCCGAATCCGCCCACCACAACACTCTCCTCGAGGGTCACAAGGAGCGAAGATGACCGTCCAAGGCGACGCACAAGCGGTGCGTCGAGTGGACTTGCCCAGATCGCATTGACCAGCCCGACAGAGAGACCAGAGGCGCGAAGGCGCTCAATAACCGGGAGCGCACGCTGCAGGATCGGTCCAAAGGCAAGGATCGTAATGTCGCTCCCCTCTGAAAGCACCTCGGCCGTGCCAATCGGTAGAGGCTCGGGGGACCGAGGTGCAGTTCCCGTCACGCTGTCACGTGGGTAGTGCAGCGCGAACGGGTGCTCCTGTGCAAGTGCGGTACGAACAAGAGCACGGAGCTCTTGCTCGTCTTTTGGCGAGGCGATGATCAGGCGTGGGATCTGCCGCTGTGCAGTGAGCGTGAACATCCCCTGATGGCTCGTCCCGTCTTCGCCAACAAGGCCAGCTCGGTCAACCCCAATAAGAACTGGCTGATCGTTCTGACAGACATCGTGAACGATCTGGTCCCATGCACGCTGCAAGAAGGTTGAGTAGATCGCAACGACCGGGCGGCCTCCTCCCATTGCAATGCCGGTTGCAGCTGCAACCGCATGCTGCTCGGCGATCCCAACGTCGTAGAAGCGCTCTGGGTATGCAGCCGCGAATTTATCGAGCCCTGTACCGGTCGGCATGCCGGCGGTGATCGCTACGACGCGGGGGTCGCTTGCTGCGACTGCCAGAAGCTCAGAGGCAAAGAACGAGGTGTAGTTTGCGGCTTTCGGAGCGGGTGCAACCACTTCGCTGCCACCTTTTCCGTACGAGTCGGTTGCGACTCCAACCTCCATCTTCGGCAGTGCAGCGCCATGGAAGGTGATCGGGTCTGCCTCGGCAGGACGGTAGCCCCTCCCCTTCTGCGTGCGCACGTGAACAATGACGGGTCCAGGCATCCGAAATGCAGCTTCAAATGCCTCCTCCATCACCGTGCGGTCGTGCCCATCAAGTACGCCGATGTAGGTGATCCCCAGGTCTTCGAAAAGGCGTCCAGGTTCTTGCGCAAATGAGACAACCGAGCGACGGAAGCTCTTTGAAAGCGCGGCGAGCGTTGGTCCGATAACCGGAACGCTGCCGATGATCCGGTCATAGCCCCCCTTGCTACGGCGCCAACTCTTTGAGAGCTTGACGCGTGAGAGGTAGGTTGAGATGGCTCCGACCGTCGGTGAGATCGACATCTCGTTGTCATTCAACACAATGAGGAGGCGGGTCCCGCGATGGCCGATGTCGTTAAGCGCCTCAAGGCTTAGCCCGCTCATCAGCGCCGCATCACCAACCACCACAGCGACGCGCTCATCCGACCCGCGCACATCGCGAGCGAGGGCAAGTCCCTGGCCAATGGAGATTCCGGTGCCGGCATGGCCACCGTCGAACACGTCATGGGGCGACTCTGTGCGGCGAGGGAATCCACCGATCCCACCAAGCTGGCGGAGTGAGCCGAATCGAGCAAGGCGTCCAGTCAGGAGCTTGTGTGGATACGCTTGGTGCCCTGTGTCAAAGACGAGGCGGTCGGTCGGCGAGTTCATGACGCGATGGAGCGCGAGCGTCAACTCAACGACACCAAGGCTCGGACCGAGGTGGCCGCCTGTAACGGCGGTTGTCGCGATGATCGCCGTACGAATCTGCTCTGCCACCTCATCAAGCTGGGTAGACGAGAGCAACTTGAGGCCTGCGGGACCTTCAAGGCGCGCGAGAAGCGAATCTTCTCCAACAGCGCGGAGCGCTACTCGTTCATCGCTCATGATGCATCTCCCTACTGCCTAGTCTTCCTCGTCGAGGTCAAGCGTAGCGGTGGTTCCGTCTGGGAGTAGTTCCTCTACACGGAGGCGCGCCGCCTTGAGCTGCGTATCCGCATGGCGCTGGAGGGCTACGCCGCGCTCAAAGAGGACGACCGCGTCCTCAAGTCCGCCGTCACCAGCCTCAAGCGCCTCGGCGACGGTGCGGAGTTCGCGCATCGTTTCGTCGAACGTCTCGGGTAGCGTCGCGTCGCTCACGCGATGCCCCTTACGCTTTCCTGCCATGCTCCCCCTCCTTCTCCGTACTGGTTATGGTCGCACGGAATGCCCCTGCAGCGAGTCGAACCCTGACATGCCCTCCCACCTGCGCCTCGCGCCAAGAGCGGATCGGGTGCCCGTCTGGCCCGAGCGCAATTGCATACCCCCGTGCCAGGGTGCGGAGTGGTGAGAGCGCCTCAAGGAGCCGCCCGGCCTCGGCAAGCGCCCCGTCCATCCGTTGCAGGTAGAGCGAGGTACTACGAGCCAGTGCGCTGCCGAGCTGCGCAAGGTGCTCACCATGTCGCAGGAGGAGCTCACGTGGACCGGCCTCATCCGTACGTTGAGCCAGTGAGAGGAGCTCCTCGTATCGTTGCCCAAGCAGTGCATCGATCCTGCGCACAACACGTGCGAAGAGATGCTCCATCCCCAATTGCAGTATCCCTTCTGGTGGGGCGACAAGATCGGCGGCGATGCTTGGCGTCCCAGCGCGGACATCCGCAACCAGGTCGGAGAGGGTGACGTCTGATTCATGCCCGACGGCGGAGATAACAGGGGTTCGCGAGGCGGCGATGGCACGTATCACTACTTCGGAGTTGAAGGCGCTGAGATCTTCAGCAGAGCCGCCGCCGCGCGCGACGATAATGACATCGACATCACCTGAGGTATCAAGGCGAGCAATCCCTTCGGCAAGCTCTACCGGCGCATTTGCTCCTTGCACGGCCGCGTGCGCAACGATCAGGCGCATATCCACTGCCCGATGGCGCAATACGCGGATCACATCATGGATCACCGCGCCAGAGCGAGAGGTGACGATCCCGATGCTGTGCGGCGCGTCTGGGAGTCGGCGCTTCCGCGCCGCGTCGAAGATCCCCTCGGCTGCGAGGCGTTGTTTCAGCGCCTCAAGTTCCAGCGAGAAGATCCCCAGTGCCCCTGGTCGCTCAATCGCGCTTGCGACAAGTTGGTAGCGGCTGCGTGAGGGGTAGAGGTCGATGCGACCGCGCGCAACGACGATCTCGCCTGGTTGCGCGAGGGGTTCGCCAGGCCGAATCGAGCCGCGAAAGCGCACGATATCGAGGGTTGCGGCTGCATCCTTGATCGTGATGTACTCATGCCCCGCTGCACTACGCAGCGCGCTCTGTACCTCGCCTACAACGAGACAGTCCGCAAGGCCTTCGTCCGACGTGATCCGCGACTTGATCCGTGTCGCGACCTCAGAGACGCTGAGGGCGTCGTCGGGTGCAAGCTGCGCGGTCAGACGCGTGTCTGGTACTCGCCTGTGCGGGTGTCGACGCGAATGACGTCGCCCACCGCCACAAAGAGTGGCACCTGCACAACGAGACCGGTCTCCAGCGTGGCTGACTTTCGTGCGCCTGTTGCGGTATCACCCGCAAAGCCAGGTTCTGTCTCCGTCACGGCAAGGTCGAGGTTGATCGGGAGTTCAACGCCAAGCGTCTCACCCTCATAGCTGATGCGGTCAAGAACAAGGCCGTCCTTTACATAGTTTTTCGCCTCACCTAACTGCTCGGCAGTGATCACAAACTGATCGTATGTTTCCGTGTCCATGAACGTGTAGTCTCCACCGTCCGAAAAGAGGAACTGCGCTGCGCGTCGCTCCATGGTCGCGCGTGGGAACTTCTCGCCAGCCTGGAATGTCTTCTCCACGATCGACTGCTTGCGCACGTTGCGGAACTTAATTCGAACCTGTGCAGAGCCGCGACCCATCTTGATGTGGTGGTAGTCGAGGATCTGCCAGAGGTCGCCCTCCAGCTCAATAACGACGCCCTTCTTCAGTTCACCAGTTGAAATCATTAGCCCTCCTTTGGCAGAGAGTCTCTCTGCAGTTGTGCCTAGTTTAGCCGTCAGCCGACGATTAGGGGTTCAGCGGGGAATTGCGTAAGGATCGTGAGGCTCTTTCCTGCGGTATTGACTGCGACAAGATCCTCGATGCGAATGCCGATCTCGTCTTGAACGTAGATGCCGGGCTCAACACTAAAGACGGTCGGGCTTGGCAGTGCGTCATCCGACGCGCCTCGCGAAAGTGAGGGTGACTCGTGCGTCTGGAGGCCAATCCCATGACCGAGGCCGTGATCGTAGACGCGCGGCGCTCCGGCCATCGCAGCGCGCGTGGCGACATCGCAGGCCCGACCAGAAGGGAGTGGACCGCCCTGCTCAACTGCCAATCGCAATAGATCAATCGTGGCCGCCTGTCCGCGGTGCACCGCTGCATAGAGTGCAGCGTGCTCTGCTGAGGGCTCGCCAACAAAGAGCGTGCGCGTCATATCCGAGCGATAGCCCGCTACCTGTGCGCCAAAGTCGAAGAGGATGACCTCTCCGGCACGAAGTTCACGTGTGCCTGGATTCCCGTGCGGGAGTGCAGCATTGCCGCCGGCAAGCGCAGCAACATCAAAGGCGAGTGCCTCAGCGCCCCCTTCGCGCATGGCGCGTTCCAGTGACCAGGCAAGCGCGGACTCTGTCGCGCCAGGCCGAATCTGGTCAAGGATCCCCGCGAGCGCCCGATCGGCAACAGCACACGCTGCCGCAATGCGCTCAATCTCTGACGCCTCTTTCACCGCTCGAACTGCTGTCCCCCACCCGCGGACGCTACGGAGCTCTACTCCAGGTGCGGCCTCTGCAATGCGCTCCCATACGGCGTGGCGCACCTGTTGAGCGTCGAGCCCGAGCTGCCGCGCGCCGTGGCTGTGCAGCCAGGTCGCAATTGCCGCACCCGCGTCGCTGCCGTAGTCAATACGCTCCGCATCTGGCGCCTCCCGCTGCGCCTGGATGATGTAGCGCGAGTCGACAAGAAGGGCGAGCGCATCGGCAGTGAGGAGAAGCCAGCCGCTTGAACCCGAGGTCGGCTCCTCGTTCGGGCCGAAGCAGATCCCCGCAAAATATCGAGCATCCGCGTGACTCGTGAGCATGAGGGCGTCGACCCCTTCGCGCACCATGCGCGCACGGAGTGCTGCTAGGCGAGTTGGACGGGCCAGGCGATCTGCATCAAGCCATCCCGCGAGTACCGCGGGGCTGGGAGGAGCGGCAAAATCCGTAGGGTTCGGCAGTGAGGCGTGCCTCACGGATTGAACCCGTACATCTCCGCCTTGCGCAGATGCTCCGCGAGCGTCTTGCTGTAATCGGTTGCCCCGTCACCACCAGGGATCGCAATGAAGTAGAGCTCCTTACGGCTGCTGTCTGGGTTTCGTGCGGCTGCGATCGACGCTGCGCTTGGCGTGCAGATCGGTGCGGGAGGCAGGCCGCGACGCGAGCGAGTGTTCCACCGCTGCAAATCGCTAGGGATCGAAGGTGAAGAGGCCACGTCGTAGATCCCGTACGGGATAGACCAGAACACATACTTCTTCCAGCTAGAAATCGCGCGCTCACGCAGGTTTGCACTATCAATCATGTAGATCAATGTGACGTCCGAGCCTAGGCCCATCCCGACCTTCATGCGATAGGCAAAGACACCGGCAATCCGTGCGCGTTCAGCATCAATCGATGCTTCGCGTTCGACGATTGAGGCAAGCGTGAGCACCTCGGCAAAGCTGCGCCCGTCAGCCGTAGCACCACGCAACTCCTCGGGGACGCTCTCGGCGAACCGATCAAGCATCATGCGCACGAAACCGTCGGCGGTCATGGAGAGCGGCACGTTAAAGACGCCAGTGCCGATGCGACCTTCAAGCGAATCTTTTGGTTTCAGGTCGAGCCATGCGTAGTCAGCGCGAATATCTTCGGGCGGGTTACGGAGGATCGACTCAACACTTGCCGGCGTAAAGGGAAGGTCGAGTGTGCTGAGCTTGGCAATCACCTGTTCAAGGCGGATCCCTGCACGTAGGGCGACAGCAACAGTTGGCTCGTGATACGGCGTCGTGAGCGCCGTCGCGACCTCGGTCGGCGTCATTGCAGGGGCCACAAAGAAATCGCCAGCTTGCAGTAGGCCATCGAGTCCAGCGCGGTGCACGGCAATGATGAACCCCGCCTTGTCACCGATGAGCCCTGCGTTGAGGAGCTGGCTTGCGATTTCACCAGTTGCGGAGCCTTCGGCAATGCTCACTCGGAGCACGTCCGGGGAGTTCCCTGCCGGGTCGGTAAGACGGCTACCAAGTCGATCAAGAATAACATCACCGATAATTGGGAGGTCGGTGAGGCTTGGGCGAGCGATCGCAGCACGGATCAAACGATCGCCAATAATCCCTGGCGCAATCAAGCGCACGCCAATGACGAGCGCGAACGCTACGGCAATCAACATACCGATTCGTCGGCGAACGTGTGGAGTCATTTGTGCACCTCCTGCTCGCCAGCCAACGCTTCCGCAGACGCTACGGAGATCACGAGGGCGGGATTTGCGTAATCTTCAAGGATGAGCCGCGCCGCTGCTTGATCAAGCGCGGCACGATGTGCCTCGCGTCGCACGGGACCTGGTGGCCCGCCACCGCTGCCGCGGGAGGCTCGCCCAACGAGCTGCGCGGCGCGCTCAGATGAGTAGCGTTCATCAACAAAGCACACCGGCAGGCTGACAGCATGCGCAACGGCAACCGCCCACGCGTGTGTCGCTTCCGCCTGTTCACTCCATCTGCCATCACTATGGAGCGGCAGCCCAACAGCGAGCTGCTCGACGCGTGACTCTGCGCAAATCACCATCAGGCGCTCAGCATCACCAGCGATCGACGCCGACCGACCCAGGGTTGAAAGGCCGCGGACGCTCCCTCGATCGTCGCTCACTGCGAGGCCGATTCGGCGGTCGCCGAGATCAATCGCGAGGACGCGCGTAGCACCGCTCACGTGGCACTGACCGGCGTGACACCGAGTGCTTGAGCAAGGGCTGCTACTGCCGCGTGTGGATCGCCCCCTTCTGCACCTCTCCCCTGGCCCATTGCGGGTCGCCCGCCGCCGCGCCCGCCAACTGCTGCAGCAGCGCTCGTTGCGAGTGCACCAGCGTCGGCCTGCGAAGCATCGACCCCCTCAGCAGTGACGAAAATCTCGGCCACATCACCTGCGTTGACGAGTGCGATCACCCCTGCGCCGAGCTTCTCTCGCAGGCGCTTTGCAGCATCTTTTACCGCTTCTAGATCGCCCAGATCAACGAGGGCGACGAGGGCACGAATGCCTCCGGCGTTCTCTGGTGTGGCCGCGGCGATCTTGGCAATGTCGAGTGATCCGCCCGTGCTGGAGCGCGCCCGACGCCGTGCCTCTTTGAGCTCCTTCTGAAGTGCTGCGATCCGCTCTGACACAAGCGCCACCTCTTGGACACCAAGCAGCGTGGCTGCCTCGGCGATCACGCGGCTGCGCGCACGCAGATACTGGTCGGCTGCATCGCCGG
The DNA here is from genome assembly GCA_903864185.1 of uncultured Chloroflexota bacterium. Classification (GTDB taxonomy): domain Bacteria; phylum Chloroflexota; class Limnocylindria; order Limnocylindrales; family Limnocylindraceae; genus Limnocylindrus. The sequence continues at coordinate 157,110 of CAIPEX010000009.1, forward strand.
TAAGTGCCTCGACACGGCGAAGTCCTGAGCCGATGCTCCGCTCAGACGTAATCACAAAGTTTCCAACCTGCCCCGTTGCCGTGCAATGTGTTCCTCCGCAAAGTTCATGCGAGTAGGACTCCATCTGAACCGTGCGTACTCGCTCGCCGTATTTTTCGTCGAAGAAGGCATCAGCGCCTGCATCGACCGCCTCCTTCATGGTCATTTCGGCCACCGTAACTTTGAGATCCTCGCGAATCGCGCGCTGCACCTCATTTTCCGTTGCGTCGAGTTCAGCATCGGTGAGCGCTCGGTCGAGCGGGTAGTCGAAGCGCAGGTAGTCAGGGTGCACGAGTGACCCGCGCTGTTTTGCCTCAGGACCAGTGATAACGCGGATCGCTCGGTGTAAGAGATGCGTTGCGGTGTGGTTCCGCATTGTCTTCTCACGGCGCGCAGCGTCAACAGTGATCTCCACCGTGTCGCCTACCTTCATCGTGAGCTCCGCCTCTACCTCGTGGAGGGCAAGCGTACTGAGAGGTCGCTGCGTATCGGTGATGCGGGCGAGTCGCTTACCCTTGGAGTCGCTGACGGCTCCCTGGTCACCCACCTGCCCGCCCCGCTCTGCATAGAACGGTGTCTCGGCAACGACCATCTGGCCAGATGCACCCCCCTTGATCTCGTCAACGGGCAACCCGTCAACGAGGAGCGCAAGCACCCTCACGTTCGCGGAGAGATGCTCGTACCCAATGAACCGTGTCTCACCATGGACGCGCAAGAGATCTTCAAGTCGCGCCGTGGTTGCTGCGTGCTCCGCAAGTGCAGCCTTCTTGCCGCCGCGGCTTCGCTCACGCTGCTCGAGCAGCGCAGCGTCAAATCCAGCGCGGTCCACTGCGACGCCACTCTCTGCAGCAAGTTCGATCGTCAGGTCGATTGGGAAGCCATAGGTGTCGTGCAGCTTGAACGCGGTCTCTCCGTCAAGCTGCGGCGCGTTTACCGGGAGGTCGTCGGCGCGCTGCCCGACGGTTCGTGTTCCTGTCGTAACGAGAGGTGCGATTGCCGCTGCGAGGAGCTCAGACCCTCCATCAAGCGTGCGTGCAAACTGCGCCTCTTCGCGCTCTAATGCTTCGATGATCCCGGATTTTGCTTCATGCAAGTACGGATATGCATCGCTCATCGTGGCGATCACCGACGAAACAATCTTCGAAAGGAAGGCCTCTCGCAAGCCGAGGATGCGGCCGTGGCGAACGGCACGACGCACAATCCGACGCGCAACGTAGCCTCGTCCCTCGTTGCTTGGGCGCACGCCATCAGCCAGAAGGAAGGTGACCGCGCGGGCGTGATCGGCGATGACCTGGTAGCTGAACCGGTGGGCTTCAAACTCACTCTTCTTGTCTCCTGTGAGCGAGCGGAGCGCCTCATGGAGCGGAAGGAAAAGATCGGTGTCGTAGTTTGAGAGCACCTGTTGACTGACGCTGGCGAGGCGCTCGAGCCCCATGCCCGTGTCGACGCTCTTGAACGGAAGTTCAGTGCGCCGTCCATCTGGATGCTGCTCGTACTGCATGAAGACGAGGTTCCAGATCTCGAGCCAGCGTGGGCAGTGTTCCGAATGGTCCGGCAAGCAGTCGGGACCGCACGAAAGATCGGCACCGCGGTCAAAGTGAATTTCCGAACACGGACCGCACGGCCCCGTCTCCGCCATCCGCCAGAAGTTCGCATCGTTCCCTACATCGACGTTGCCCCAGCGCGCTAGACGTTCGCGCGGCAGCTTCACCTCGTTGAGCCAGATCTGAGCCGCCTCCTCATCATCGGTGTACACCGTCGCTGCAAGGCGGTCGGCGGGGATGCCAACCTCCACAGTGAGAAACTCCCAGGCCCACATGATTGCCTCGCGCTTGAAGTAGTCGCCAAACGACCAGGAGCCAAGCATCTCAAAGAGGGTGTGGTGGCGCGGAGTTCGGCCGACCTCCTCAAAGTCATTGTGCTTCCCTGCTACGCGCAGGCAACGCTGGTAGTCGACCGCACGTGCATACGAGCGGGTCTCTGCTCCGCTGAAGATGCCCTTGAACTGCACCATGCCTGAGTTGGTGAAGAGGAGCGTCGCATCGCCGGCCGGGACGAGTGAGGCGCTGGGGACAGGCGTGTGGTCGCGCTTCTCAAAGAAGGCGACAAAGCTCGCCCGCAACGCTGCGGCGCTCTGCGACTGGATACGAGGATCACGCTCCACGGAGTGAGCGTAGCAGAGGCGTTTGGCGGCCTAGGACTCTTGCCCGCGACGCCAATCGGTCGCAACGCGAGCGGCGAATCGCTCGAAGAGGAGCGCCCCAAGCACCGGCGCAGGCCACGCAACACCGCCGACGGAAAGGAGCCCGCCGAAGAGTCCGCTTCCGATCCCCTGCCCGAGCAGCGCACCCACGGCAGCCGCGGCAAGAGCGATGGGAAATGAGGCGCGGCTTCCGAGGAGGCGCCCGACCATCAGGGCGGCAAGCGCCGCCAACGCGAGCAGGAGGGGGGCCGGCTCAATCATTGGGAGGCACCTCGGGCAACGCGACCGCCAGCAACGAGCGTCTCGGCGTCGTAGAGGACGACGGTCTGTCCCGGCGAGGCGGCCCAGAGTGGGGTGTCGAGTTGCAACCGGGCGCGCCCCTCCCCCTCTCCATGCAGGGTGCCGCTCGCGAGACTGCCGCGATGCCGAATGCGCACTTGGCCACGCAGGGTGGCGCCACGCACAAGTTCTCCTTCTGGTGTCCGTACGCCTTCGAGAAGTATCTCGCGTCGCTCTAAATCTTCACGACGCCCAATCGTGATGCGATTCGTTCGTGGATCGATCGCGCTCACATAGCGCGGACTTTCAAGTGCGACCCCGATTCCGCGGCGCTGGCCGACCGTGTACGCGGCGCTCCCCTCGTGCTGGCCGAGCACCTCGCCGTGCACATCGACAACCTCTCCGGGAACCTGCGACCAGCCGCGCTCACGCAAGAGTGCGCGGTAGTCGCCTGTAGGCACAAAGCAAATCTCTTGGCTCTCTGGCTTCTCTGCCGTCGGAAGATTGCGCGCGCGCTGCAGCGCGAACCTCTGGCTTCGTCATCTCGCCAAGGGGGAATCGAGCTCGAGCCAGTGCCTCGCCATCGAGGCCGTGCAAGAAATACGTCTGATCCTTCTCTCGGTCGACAGCTGCGCGAAGGCGCCAGGCGGTGCCGTCTTCGCGCATGGCACGCCGCGCGTAGTGTCCAGTAGCGACAGCATCACAGGTGTAGATTGCCGCAGCCTTCCCAACCAAGGCGCCGAACTTCACTGCGGTATTACACCCAACGCAGGGGCTCGGCGTCTCACCGTCGAGATATGAGGCAACAAATGGCTCAAGCACCGCATCGGCAAACTCCTGCTCAAGGTTCTGGATATGAAATGGAATCCCGAGCTGATCCGCAACACGCCGCGCATCGTCTGCTGCGTCCAGCGTGCAACAACTCTTCCTGCCTGCATCAACGCTATCGGCAGCAGAGTGGAGGCGCATCCAGACGCCGACAACGTCATGGCCCTGCTCCACGAGGAGGGCAGCAGCAAGCGACGAGTCGACGCCGCCCGAGAGCGCGATGAGGACGCGCTCCCGTGCGCTCGGTACAGGAGCGGCGATCCAGCCCTGCGGGAGCACTGAAGAGGCGCCCGTACGTGTCATTGTGCAACTCCGACGGCCCGGATCCGCTGGGAGACCCTGGCGAGTGCAGCCGCAGCGACTACGGGCTCACGCGATGTATTCGTGCGACTGAAGATCAAGCGTAGGCCGCCCTGTGCTGCTGACGTTGAGAGCCCACATGCCTGCAGCGCTTCTGATGGCTCTCGTGAACCACTGAGGCAGGCGGAGCCAGTTGATACGGCAATCCCCTCGTGATCAAGTGCTGCGACCAGATCGTCTCCGAGCACCCAATCGGCAGCGTACGAGCGGTGCCCAGGAAGGCGCGCTGTGGAATCACGTGGGCCAGTGGTGCGGAGGCCATGCTGCTCTGGCGCACCGAGCGCATGGTCGAACGCGCCCCCAAGATTCGCAGCATGTGCTGCCGTCTCTGCCTCCTCAGTTTGGGAGAGGCGCAGTGCCAACGCAAATGCGTCGGCCAACACTACCGCCTCGGTCCCGCCTCGCCGGCCGCGCTCTTGTCCGCCGCCAGGAACGAGGGGCACTAATTTTCGATCGGTGGCGCTGACGAGCGCGGCGACGCCCACTGGTCCTTCGAGCTTTGCCGAGCCGATCACAAGGTGATCGATGCCGATGTTCATCCTGATCGAGCCTGATGATGCACGTTGCACGCCGTCGAGAATAATCGCGCCGCCACCAGCTGCACGCCAGGAAGAGATAAACGGTGCGAGTGACTGGATCGCTCCCAGCTCGCCTGAGGCGGCGGAGAGAAGCGCGGTCGCACCGTCAATGTCGTGGAACAGCTCGGGGCTGAGCACCCAGTATCCCTCGTCGGTAAGTGGGATCAGGCGCACGGCGCCACCCGCTGCTGCGTGTCGCGCAGCAAGCGTGCGCGCCCCCCGATGTTCACCCGCACTCGTTACAAGGAGTGATCTTGGTCGCACTTCGCTATGGAAGGCCAGGGCGAGTGCCTCTGAGGCGGTACCGGTGAAGACGAGCTGTGCAGCATCGGCACCGAATGCCCCTGCAACTGCGTGGCGTGCCGCATCGAGCAGTGCGCGCGCGCGACGTGCCTCTACGTGGCCACCATTTGGGTTGGCAATTCCTTCTGCGTAGAGTTCAGCCATCCGCTGAGCTACCTCTACACGTACCGGGAGACCAGCCGCACCGTCGAGAAAGACTCGCTCTGCCAAGCCACTCCCCCTCTATGACTCCCGCATCTCTGCACGGCGACCTGCATCACGACGTCGATCATTCTCGTTGAGCAGTCGCTTGCGAAGTCGCAACGAGGTAGGGGTCACCTCAATGAGCTCGTCTGGGCCGATGAATTCGAGTGCGTTCTCCAGCGCCATCCGGCGGGGCGGTGTCAGGCGGATCGCCTCGTCGTGTGAATGCGTGCGCATGTTTGTCAACTTCTTCTCGCGAACTGCGTTGACATCCATGTCTCCTGGCTTTGCACTCTCGCCGATGATCTGCCCCTCGTAGGTCTGCTCCCCTTCATTCACAAAGAGCTCGCCGCGCTCCTGGAGGCCATAGAGGCCGAATCCAGTGGTGACGCCAGTTCGGTCAGAGATCAGACAGCCGTTCGTTCGATGTGGAATCTCACCAACCCATGCATGGTAGCCAGCACTCAACTGGTGAATGAGGGCCGTGCCGCGTGTCTCGGTGAGGATGCGGCCGCGCACGCCGATCAGGCCACGCGTGGGGATCAAGAAGTCAACGCGCGCACGATTATCAGCACCGTGCGAAATGTTCTCCATCTTCGCTCGGCGCTCGGCAAGAATTCCAGTGATCGTCCCAACGAAATCGACGGGGACGTCGATCGTGAGGCGTTCAAACGGCTCCTCAATGCCGTTATCGGTACGGTGCAGGAGAACCTCTGGTCGCGAGACCTCAAGCTCAAACCCTTCGCGACGCATCTGCTCGACGAGGATCGCGAGCTGCAACTCGCCACGCCCGCGCACCTGGAATGCTTCGCCTGTATCTGTTGGGCTCACCTCAATCGCCGGGTTGCCGAGTACCTCTTTCTCGAGGCGTGCCTTCAGCTGGCGTGAGGTCAGGAACTTCCCCTCCTTGCCGCCAATCGGGCTTGTGTTGACGCCGAAGGTCATCTGGAGCGTCGGCGGGTCGACACGCAAGCGCTCCAGTGGGCGTGGGTCTGCCGGGTCGGTAATCGTTTCACCAATCTCTGCGTCGGCGATCCCGGCGATGCCGACGATCTCGCCTGGTCCAGCCTCTGGCACTTCGGTTCGCTCAATCCCGACCGGGAGCGTCAGGCTTGTCACCGTTCCAGAGATGTTTCCCGTATCTCGAACAATCGTGATCTTCGCGCCCTTGCGCGCTACCCCGTTGCGGATACGACCAATTGCGATACGTCCAACAAAATCATTCGCTGCAAGGTTGGTGATCAGCACCTGCAGCGGGTGGCCAGGCTCATGCATCGGAGCGGGCGTGGTCTCGAGAACACAGTCGAGGAGCGGGATGAGGTCAACACCCGGTACGGCGAGGTCACGCGTCGCCGTTCCTGCGCGCGCGTTGGTGTAGATGATGGGGAAATCAATCTGCTTTTCATCTGCGCCGAGATCAAGGAAGAGCTCGTACACTTCATCGATCACTTCGCTGATGCGCGCATCTGAGCGATCGATCTTGTTGATCACGAGGATGACAGGAAGCGATCGTGCAAGTGCCTTCGAGAGCACGTAGCGGGTTTGTGGCAGTGGTCCTTCTGATGCATCGACAAGGAGGAGCACCGCATCAACCGCGAGGAGGCTGCGCTCGACCTCACCACCGAAGTCTGCATGTCCCGGCGTGTCGACAATGACGACACGGACACCCTTAAACTGAATCGCAGTCTCCTTCGCGAGGATCGTGATCCCCTTCTCGCGCTCGAGGTCGCCACTATCCATCACGCGCTCGATGAGCTCCTCATTGGCTCGGAAGGCGCCATTCTGGCGAAGCAGGCTATCCACGAGCGTTGTCTTGCCGTGGTCAACGTGCGCGACGATGCCGACGGTGCGAATTCCCGTCTGCGCGACAAGGCCTGCTGGAGCGTTCACAGTGGTCATGTGGGAGATTCTCGCACGCTTCGGCGCTGCGTATACTGAGGGCATGACCGTCGCTGCGCTGATCGTTGCCGAACAGGAGCCTCTGAGCCGTGTCGCGCTCGATCGCCTGGTCGAAGCCGCCTGGTCTGGGGGCGCCAATCCGGTGCTCGTTTCGGGCCTGCCAGATGGCGCAAAACTGCCGGAACTTGCTCAGGCGGTAGGCACAAGTGACCTCGATGCAGCCGGCAATGAGGCCCAACGCACCGTGGCTGCCACGAGCGCCATCATTCGCCTCCCGTTAAGCCACGCGGGCATCGATCCCGAGACGATTACCGCTCTGATCACTGCCCACGGGCGCATGCCGCAGGCAACGCTTGCAGCAACGTACAACACGGTTCGCGGTCCGATTCGACTGACTCCGCTCAGTGGACCTGCGGCGAGTGAGCGGCCAGATGAGCCCGTTGACGTTGACTGCGGTGATGAGGCTGCTGTCGTCGCTTCAGACGGGCGGGCGCCATTAAGTTATGACGCACCACCGGCTAACCACGGCACGGTTGACCCCTGGGAGCAGCGCGGCGACGCGGCGAGCGAGCGCGACTAAGCGTCCTTCTTTGCGCCGGTTACCCCACCTGTGGGGCGACGCACCGAGAGGCCAAGATCACTCCACTGTGAAGGGTCTGGCTCCGAAGGCGCCTCGAGCATCAGGTCGCTCCCCGACTGTGTTTTCGGGAAGGCCATCACTTCACGAATGTTCGTCTGGCCTGCGAGGAGTGCGGCCCAGCGCTCAACACCAATCGCAATGCCACCATGCGGCGGTGCGCCATATTCAAAGGCGTCAAGGAGTGCACCAAACTTCGCGCGCGCATCGTCAAGTGAGTGACCCATCAGCGCAAAGGAGCGCTCGAGAAGTTCGCGATCGTGGATCCGAATCGAACCGCCGCCAAGCTCCCATCCATTCAGCACGACATCGTACTGTTGCGCAAGTGCTCCACCCGCCGGGTCGCCTGCACTACGACGTGCGAGGTCTCCCGAGCTCGTCGTGAGGAGATCGCGGTGCTCTGGCACTGGTGCACTAAATGGATTATGCGTCGCATCCCAACGACCAGATTCACTCTCCCACTGATACATGGGGAAGCGATGCACCCAGCAGAACGCGAGGATATCGGGGTCGGCAAGGCCGATCTCCCCTGCAACCTCAACGCGCAGGCGGCCGAGTACCTCCGCAGAACGCACGCGCTCGCCAGCGACAATCAGCAGCAGGTCGCCACCAGCTGCGACGGTTGTGCCGCCAGTAGCCGACCAGAGTGCGGTCGTTGCCTCAGCACTAAGGAATTTCGCGATGGGTGATCGCACCTCACCGTCCTCTTGCAGGCTGATCCAGACGATCCCGTCGGCACCATATCGCTTCGCACGCTCAGTAAGATCGTCGATCTGTGAACGGGCGATACCACCGAGTCCAGGAACACGAATTGCGCGCACCCTGCCGCCAGAGGCGCGGGGCGCATCAAACACCTTGAACCCTGTTGTGGCGGGGAGTGCAGCACCAAGGTCAATCAGCTCAAGACCGTATCGCAGGTCGGGCTTATCTGAACCATATCGCTCGAGTGCCTCGTCGTAGGTGAAGACAGGGAACGGGAGCTGCTGAATCGGCCGATCTGGCCGAGTGCGCTTGGTGACGTTAATCACCATCTGCTCAACAAAGCTGCGAACGCCACCCTCATCGACAAAGCTCATCTCAAGGTCGAGCTGCGTGAATTCAGGCTGGCGGTCACCTCGCAAGTCTTCGTCGCGGAAGCAGCGTGCGATCTGGAAGTAGCGATCGAAGCCAGCGACCATGAGTAGCTGCTTCATCTGCTGCGGCGACTGCGGCAAGGCGTAGACGCTGCCGGGCTGCAAGCGTGATGGGACAATAAAGTCTCGTGCCCCTTCTGGCGTGGACTTAATCAATATTGGCGTCTCAACCTCAACAAAGCCGTGGGCGTGGTGCACTTCACGGATCGCTTGAACCATCTGGCTGCGCAACAAGAGTCGGTCCCGCAGCGGCTCGCGACGTAGGTCGAGATAGCGATGCTTCAGGCGAACGCTCTCATCAATTGGTGCATCGGGCTCATTGATATAGAACGGCGGGGTCTTCGCGCGCGAGAGGACCTCCACCTTCGTGCCAGCTACCTCGACCGCCCCTGTTGGGAGCTTCTCGTTCTCCGTACCTGCGCGGCGAAGGGCAACGCCTCCCTCGACGGAAATTACCCACTCGATTCGCGCATCGGTCAGCGCTGCATGTGCCTCTGGCGCGACAGCAGCATCAACCACAACTTGGACGATCCCGTAACGGTCTCGAAGATCGATAAAGACGAGGCTCCCATGATCGCGTCGGCGGTGGATCCAGCCGGCCAGGCGCACGACACGCCCAGCATCGCTTGCGCGCAGGGAGCCGCACACGTCACTTCGATAGCGTGTCTGGAGTGCGTTCGACAGTTCGCTCATTGACCCCCCTGTGTGCGTGCAAGCTGCGCTGCTGCAGATACAACCATTGCGCGTGCGCCCGGCTCTGCTTGGCTGCCAGCTGCGAGGTCCCTCAACGAGAGGGAGCCGTCTGGTTCAACAATGATGACGGCGATCGCGGTGTCGCGCACAGCAGACTCAAGCTGCTTGCCAATCTTCCGCGTGCTCACATCGGCGCGCGCCGAAACGCCTGAAGCCCGTAGCTCTGAGGCAATCGCAATGCGCATGCCGACCGACCCTGGCTCGATACCGCAAACCACCACTGCAGGGGGTCGCTGCGGCGCAGGGGTAAGGCCACGTTCTTGAAGCGCAAGGACCACACGGTCGATACCGATCGCAAACCCGACCCCTGGCGTCGCGGGGCCACCGAGTAGTTCGACGAGCCCGTCGTATCGTCCACCACCGCCGAGCGCGCCCTGCTGTCCCTGTTCGCCCGGCAAGAGGTACTCCCAGGCGGTCTTCGTGTAATAGTCGAGCCCGCGCACAAGATGGGGCGCATCAACAACCGTAACGCCGGCGATGCTAAGCCCCTCCCGAACGGCACGATCGTGTTCGGCGCAGTCAGCGCAGAGATGCTCAACGAATCGCGGGGCCCCCTTTGCATGGGCAACCGCAACCTCGTCTTTCGAATCGAGGAGGCGCAGCGGATTCTCCTCCAGCCGAGCCTGATCGACGGGAGAGAGACGATCTGCCACCGCGGCAAAATGTTTTGCGAGAACGACGAGGTAGCCGGGGCGGCAGGTTGGGCACCCGACAGAATTGAGATGCACCTCAATGTCGCGGAGGCCAACAGACCGAAGGTACGCAGTACCGAGCTCGATCACTTCAATATCGATCCCTGATCCTGCGTCACCGATCGCCTCAATGTCGAACTGCGTGAACTGACGATATCGACCCTTCTGCGGTCGATCGTGGCGGAAGAGTTCGGCTACCGTCACGAGCCGAACCGGTTGCGGTTCAGAGCGCATGCCGTGCTGGAGGTAGGCACGCACAACGCCAGCGGTAACCTCTGGGCGGAGTGCAAGCGGCGTTGACTCCTCGCTACGAACCGCCAGCCGATAGAGCTCCTTTGTCACCACATCACTCGTACCACCGATCGCCCGCTCAAAGAGGGCTGAATCTTCTGCGACTGGCAGCTGAATGCGCGCATAACCAGCGGCGAGTGCGGCTGACCAGGCGTGCTCTTCTGCCCATGCGAATGCCGATGCGTCCGGCTCGCGGATGTCGCGGAGCCCGCGTGGCGACTGGAAGCCGCTCACTGCCGCTGCTCCCGCGAAACGCTCCGTACGCCACGAATGCGCTCGATTCGCGCCATCAGTCTGGCCAACTCGCTAATGGAGCTGACCGCGAGTGTTGTGAGCACTTCGGCGCTCGAGCCACTCGTCGTCTGGACGCTCGCAGAGAGGATGTTAACGCGCTGGTCTGCAACAACCTGCGTGATATCGGAGAGGAGGCCAGTGCGGTCGCCCGCCTCAATCCGAATCGTCACCGGATAACTCTCAGATGGGGCAATTGCCATCTCCCACTCCACATCGATCATTCGCGAGGCCTCACGAGCAGACAAGGCGGCATCGCAACTCGCTAGATGCACGGTAACCCCTTTTCCGCGAGTAATGAAGCCCACGATCGGGTCGCCGGGGACGGGGCGACAGCAACGGCCGAAGCGTGTCAGCAGGTCGGGCACCCCCTTCACGCGAATCGCGCCAGTGCGCTCGATCCCCACCGCAACTGTCGATGCTCCCGCAAAGGGAAGAATCGCCTTTGCATCGTCTGCTGCAACGCCGAGGCGTGAAACAACCTGCTGTGCACCGACAGCACCGTGGCCAATGGCAGCGTACAGATCGTCGGCCGTGCCCTGGTTCAGTTGTCGTGCCACCTCATCGATACGTTCACGTCCGATGACATCAATCGACGTGCGGGCAAGTCGGCGAAGTTCGCGCTCAAGCGACTCTCGACCGTGCACGATATTTTCGCTCCGCTCCTGCTGCTTGAACCACTGGCGAATCTTATCGCGGGCCTGGCGTGTCCCAACGATGCTGAGCCAGTCACGACTCGGGCCATGCTTTCCGCGCGAGGTGACAATCTCGACGATATCGCCCGACTTCAACCGATACTCCAGTGGCACGAGCCGATTGTTCACTTTTGCGCCAATGCAGCGGTGCCCAATGTCGGTGTGAACGAGATAGGCGAAGTCAAGCGGGGTTGCGCCACCGGCAAGTTCCTTGACATCGCCTTTCGGCGTAAAGACGTACACCTGGTCTTGGAAGATGTCGACGCGAACGCCTTCGAGGAATTCGGTTGCATCAGTGACATCGCGCTGCCATTCGAGTAGTTGGCGCAGCCAGGCGAGCTTTGCGTCGTATGCCGCGTCGGGGCGAACGCCGTCCTTGTAGCGCCAGTGTGCTGCAATGCCGACCTCTGCAAC
>CAIPEX010000010.1 GCA_903864185.1 uncultured Chloroflexota bacterium
CCACGGCCCGCCGTCGAGGAGGCGGCTGAGGCGGTCGTGCAGCCGGAGGCCCGGTTCGTGATAGACGATGTTCTGCTGGCCATGGATCAACTTCGTTGCCTGCTCGGCGATCGCTGCTGCAATCTTCGGATGCGCGTGACCAGTGTTCACCACGCCGATCCCCGAGGTGTAGTCGAGCCAGCGCCCGCCGCTCCGGTCGATGAGCCAGGATCCTTCGCCACGCTCCACGTCGACGCTGGCGGAGCGACCCCAGACAGGAGCGATCACATCGTGGCCGGGGATTGGACCGCGCGGTGCCGAGCTCATTACTTCAGGTTAGCGCGTCGGCGCTGCATGAGCGCGCCGATTGCAACGAGCGAGACGGTCACGACGAAGAAGAGCGTGGCGAAGGCATTCACCTGGGGCGGGATCCCCTTCTGCACCTTCAGGTAGATATAGACGGGGAAGGTCTGCACCTGCCCGGCGTTGAAGCGCGTGATCACGAAATCGTCGAGTGAGAGGCCAAAGGCGAGGACCGCGCTTGCAGCAATCCCGGGGAGGATGATCGGGAAGGTGACGCGCCAGAAGGTTTGCCACGGTGTTGCTCCGAGGTCGGCCGCCGCCTCCTCAAGGCGCATGTCGAAGCCCGAAAGGCGCGCCTTCATCGTGACGACGACGTAGCTCACGTTGAACATAACGTGCGCGAGGATGAGTGTGATCTCACCGAGAGGGATGCGCAGCGTGACGAAGAGGGTGAGGAGCGAGGCACCGAGGACGATCTCTGGCGTCGCGAGCGGGAGGAAGACGAAGAGGTCCATCGCCTTGCGGAAGCGGAAGTCATAGCGCACGATCGCCATTGCCATGAGTGTTCCAATCGTGGTCGCAATGACGGTTGAGATCAACGCAATGCGTAGTGAGAGGCCGACCGCATCAACCAGTGTGGGGTCACGAAAGAGGGTGAGCCAGTTATCAAAGGTGAATGATGCCCAGGCATAGTTTGAGCGACCAATAGGATTATTGAAGCTGAACAGTGCAACGGTAAAGATCGGCATAAGGAGATAGATGACCGCGAGGCCAGCGTAGATGGTGAGGAAGCGCGAGCCGATTGCGCCTGGGATCTTCCGCAGGATGCTCATCAGATCGCTTTCGAGGTGAGTTCATCGGTGCCAAGGATCCGACCGTAGAGTGTGACACCCGCAAGGATGAGCACCATCAGCATGAAGCTGAGCGCCGCTGCAGTTGGGTAGTCGCGGACCACGAGGAACTGGCGCTGGATCACGTTGCCGATCATCGTTGCGGCGGGGTTCCCGAGGAGCTCGGCATTGATGAAATCGCCAATCGCAGGAATGAACGTGAGAAGTGACCCAGCGAAAATGCCGGGGAGGGCGAGTGGGATCGTGATCCGGCGGAAAGCTCCCCAACTACTGGCATACAGGTCCTGCGCCGCCTCCAGTAGTCGGCGATCAATCTTTTCGAGTGAGACATAGATCGGCAAGATCATGAACGGCACAAAGTTGTAGGCGATGCCCGCAATCACAGCGAACGGCGTGTCGAGGAATCGTGCTGAAGGATCGACGAGGCCGATCGCCTTGAGCGGTCCGAGGATGATTGAGTCATCACCGAGGATCGTGCGCCATCCAATTGTGCGCAGGAGGTACGAGGTGAAGAACGGGGCGACAACGAGGAAGAGCAGGACGTTGCGCGCCCGCCCAGCCTTGAATGCGATGAAATATGCCAACGGGAAGGCGATGATGAAGCAGAGGAGGGTCGCCGCAAATCCGTACTGGATCGAGCGTACGTACTGTTCCTGGTACTTACTCAGCGCGTCGGTGTAGTTCGTCCAGTTGTTAAGACTGAACGAGAAGCCCGTCTCGAGCGTGCCGCTCCAGAAGCTGCTCGCGAACATTTGGATGTTTGGCGCAAGGTAGAACGAGACCAACCAGAGGAGCCCAGGCGCCAAGAGCATGAGCGGGACGAGCGCCGGATGGCGGCGGAGCATGCCCATGCGTGCCTCTCCTGCGTGACTAGGCGCCGACGCCCTCGACGACAGCACTGAACTGTTCGTCGAAGTAGGCCTGGTCCTCAGCGTTCGCATCGCCCCATACCTTTAGCCGCGACTTCGTCGCAGCGGTGGGGAAGATGAGTTCGTTCGTCGCAAGTGCCGGATCGATATTGGCGATTTCTATATCGGCACCCTTGACCGGACAGATGTACTGCACATACGCCTCAACGATCGCGGCGATCTCCGGCTGATAGTAGAAATCGATCCAGAGCTCAGCCGTGTACTTGTGCTTCGCCCCCTTCGGGATCAGCATGTTGTCGGTTGCATACATGCCCCCCTCGTCAGGGACGATGAACTTCAGCTCGGGCTTGTCGGCTTGGATGATCCCCACGTCACCCGACCAGGCGATCGCGGCCAATGCGGAGTTGCTAATCAACAACTCGGTATAACCCTGTCCGGCAAGCTTGCGCACCTGGCCCGATGCAATCTGCGCTTCAAGCGTGGCGATTGCCGCATCAAACGAGGCTCGTGTCAGGTGCGACGGGTCATCGCCGTTGCCAAGCATCACGAGGCCAACGGTGTCGCGAAGCTCCGTCAACAGTGCGACCTTCCCCTTGAGGGCGGGCTCCCAGAGGCCATTCACCGTGCTAATGAGCGATGTCTTCTTGCTGTTCACGCCGAGCCCGGTCATGATCGACTGCCACGGCGCGAGATACTTGTTCTCTGGATCGGCAGC
>CAIPEX010000011.1 GCA_903864185.1 uncultured Chloroflexota bacterium
CCGGGCGACAACGTCGAGATGACGGTCGAGCTGATCACCCCGATCGCGATCGAGGTTGGTCAGCGCTTCGCCATCCGCGAGGGCGGCCGCACCGTTGGTGCCGGCTCCATCACGAAGATCACGGCATAGATCATGGCGAAGGCAGAGAACCGTCCAACGTTGCAGCTTGCTTGCACCGAGTGCAAGGAGCGCACGTACACAACGCGCAAGAACAAGCGGAACGATCCGAATCGGCTCGAGCTCCGCAAGTATTGCCCGCGATGCCGCGTTCAGCGCGTGCATCGTGAGACGAAGTAGCACCGCATCGGCGGGAGAGCAGTAGGGGCGTAGCTCAATTGGTAGAGTACCGGTCTCCAAAACCGGGTGTTGTCGGTTCGAGTCCGGCCGCCCCTGCCAACTGCGCAACACCAGTTGCGCGGCGAGCGTACTAGGGAAGGAGCAAGCGTGAGTAGGATCCGGAAGTTCTTGGCGGAAGCGTTCTCGGAGCTGCGGAAGGTCGCATGGCCAACCGCGCATCAAGTGCGCGTGCTCACCGTGCTCGTTTTCGGAGCCTCACTGCTCGTTGGCTTCTACATCGCCTTCTGGGATCTCCTCTTTACGGAGATCCTGAAGCTCATCAACCCAGCCTGAATCAACTGAACGCGAGGAGAGACCTGTGACCGAAACAACGAGCGAAAAGAGCGCCCCAACCGTCAAGCGGCACTGGTACGCCATCCACACCTACTCGGGATTCGAGAACAAGGTGAAGGCGAACCTCGAGCACCGCATTGAGACGATGGGGATGTCCGACCGGATCTTCCAGGTGGTCGTACCAATGGAAGACGAGATCCAGATCCGTGGCGGCACGAGGACGACCGTTCAGAAGAAGATCTACCCCGGCTACGTGCTCGTCGAGATGTATATGGAGCCCGAGAGCTGGTACGTCGTCCGCAACACCCCAGGCGTCACAAGCTTCGTGGGCGGCTCGGCGATCCCAGGCATGAAGGCCGATCCGGTACCGCTAACCGAGACTGAGGTGAAGCAGATCCTTCGGCAGCTTGGCGTCGGCCAGGCACCAGTGGTGAAGGTCGCCTTCGTCAAGGGGCAGTCGGTGCGCGTCACCGACGGACCGTTCTCTGAGTTCATCGGCACGGTCGAAGAGATCGATGCTGAGCGCGGCAAGGTGAAGGTCCTTGTCTCAATTTTCGGTCGGGAGACCCCCGTCGAACTCGACCTCCTTCAAGTAGCAAAGCTGTAGTCGGAAGAGCAGAGGAGCAGGAAAATGGCACAGAAGATTCGCGCAACCGTTACGTTGCAGCTCCCCGCGGGTGGAGCAACGCCAGCACCACCAGTTGGTACGGCGCTTGGCCCCCACGGGATCAACATCGTGGAGTTCACGAAGTCGTACAACGAGAAGACCGCTGACCGGAAGGGCGAAGTAATCCCAGCCGTTATCACGATCTTCGAGGACCGTTCGTTCACCTTCATTCTCAAGACACCACCGGCAGCCGACATGATTCGGAAGGCGGCAGGGATTGAGAAGGGTGCGGGCGACCATAAGGCCGCCAAGGCAGGGAAGATCACCAAGGCGCAAGTCGCGGAGATCGCCCAGAAGAAGATGACCGACCTGAATGCGACGAGCATTGAGGCGGCCTGCAAGATGATCGAGGGCTCCGCGCGCTCGATGGGAGTTGAGATCGTCGCTTGACGATCGACCGCAACCCCGCGGTGAAGGGGGAGGTCGCATTGCGGCCGCAAGGAGGTAGAGATGGCAGCACACGGCAAGCGCTATAACGAGATCGCCAAGCTGGTCGAGCCCGATAAGCAGTACTCCGTTCAGGAGGCAGCTGCTCTGGTGAAGAAGACCGCAACGGCAAAATTCGATCAGACCCTTGAGGTGCATGTTCGCCTCGGGATCGATCCGCGCCAATCAGAAGAGATGGTGCGCGGCACTGTTGGGCTGCCACACGGCACCGGGAAGCGCGTACGCATCGCCGTCTTCGCTCAAGGTGAAAAGGCCCTCGAGGCAACACGCGCCGGCGCAGACGAGGTCGGTGCCGCTGATCTCGTCGCGAAGGTTGATGGGGGATGGATGGACTTTGACGTTGCCATCGCCACACCCGACATGATGGGCCAGGTCGGTAAGCTCGGTAAGGTACTCGGCCGCAAGGGCCTGATGCCAAACCCCAAGGCGGGGACGATCACGATGGACCTTGAGCGCACGATCGGTGAGTTGAAGTCGGGCCGCGTCGAGTACAAGGTCGACAAGGCAGCGATCATCCACCTCGGCTTCGCAAAGGCGAGCTTCACGGAGGAGCAGATCGTCGGCAACCTCGGCGTCCTTCTCGACGCAATTAATCGCGCGAAGCCGACGGGGCTGAAGGGCACCTATATCAAGGGCGTGAGCATCTCGGCCTCCATGGGGCCTGGGATTGCGATCGACGTACCCTCGCTGCTCGCACTAGCGGGCTGAGCGACCGAGGGGTACACTCTCCCTCCGAGCCGACCGGTTGTCGGCAGGGACCCCGCGGCAACGCGGGAAGTTAACAACGACGATTCGCCGAAGAGGGCGTGTAGCTCAACCGTAAGGGAGAGCCGTAAGTCGATTGTGACCTCGAAGGTGGTTACATCGGGCATGCTGAGGCAGAGGGTTCCTCGCGGGACGCGCGACCCCCTGTGACGCGAAGAGTTGCAGGGGTGCCAGCTGCACCCGCCGAAGCGCGCCGGTCTGCGCGCTGCGAATAGGAGGAATCGTGCCAACGCCAAAAAAGCGCACCACGATTGATCGGCTTCGCACGGAGCTCGCAGAGAGCCGTGGGCTGATCCTCACCTCGTATCGGGGACTATCGGTTGCGGATCTTGCCGCAGTTCGAACGGTCTTGCGTGCCGAGGGGATCACGTATCGCGTGGTGAAGAACCGCCTGATGCGTGTCGCCGCAAATGAGGCAGGGAATACGACCCTGCCGAGCCACCTCACGGGTCCGACGGCAATTGCCTTCGGTCATGGCGATGAGGCGGTGCTGGCCAAGACGGTGCTGGGTGCCCTCAAGGCATACCCGGCCGCTGAGGTTCGCGGAGCAATCTTGGGCTCGTCGATTCTCGACCTTGCCCAACTGACTGCTCTCTCGAAGCTCCCGACGCGTGAAGTGCTCCTCGCCAATGTGGCGGGTGCGTTCCAGGCGCCAGTCCAGCAGGTTGCACGGCTCTTCGCCGCCCCGCTCCAGAAGCTGGGGTATGCCCTTGGTGGGCTCCAGGCGAAGCGCGCTGCCGACGGGGCATAACCTCGTTCATTTTTGAACGTATCGGCCATTTGGCCAGAAGAAGGAGAGAATCATGGCAAAGCTCACAACCGACCAGATGCTTGAGTCCGTCAGCGAGATGACGGTCTTGGAGCTTTCAGAGTTCGTTAAGGCGTTCGAGGAGAAGTTTGGCGTCAGCGCCGCCGCTCCAGTCGCCGTCGCTGCTGCACCTGCCGCTGGCGGGGCTGCCGCTGGCGGGGCCGCGGTAAGTGACACCGTCAGTGCCATCCTTACTGAGGTTGGCGCGAACAAGATCCAGGTGATCAAGGTCGTGCGCGAACTCACCGGACTCGGCCTCAAGGAGGCTAAGGACCTCGTTGATGCGGCCCCCAAGGCGGTCAAGGAAGGGATTGCGAAGGCTGAGGGCGAGAAGATCGCCGCAGCACTGGCCGAGGCAGGCGCCAAGGTCGAGCTCAAGTAACAATTCGGTTGCGGCCCCTCCTCCTGCCACCCGGCAGGGGGAGGGGTTTTGCTTTGTTACAGCGCGGGTGGCCGATTGTCGAACAGTTGCCCCCGGTGGCGCCTACACCATTTCGACCCGCTTGCCAAGACCCCGCGGGGTAGGGTAGGATCACCTTTCGCTGAAACGCGCCTATATCGCCGAAGCCAGATCGACGAAGGAGCCGCCGCATGCCGACTCGCAACGCCGTCCGCGACAGCGCCTCCGGGGGCCGCAAGTTTTACTCGCGCATCCCAGAGATTTTGGAGATCCCGAACCTCATCGATCTTCAGACCACGTCGTTTGCTGCGTTTGTCGGCCCTGAGTGGATTGACGGTGCACCTGCACTGCCAAAGGGAACGAAGACCTTCCTCGCAGAACTTCTCGAAGAGATCAGCCCAATCCGCGACTTCACGGGCAAGCGTCTCGAGCTCGCCTTCCTCGACTACGAGTTTAAAGAGCCAAAGGTCACTGAGGATGATGCGCGCGCAAAAGATCTGACCTATGCGCGACCACTCATGGTGAATGCAGAACTCAAGGTTCTCGAGACGGGCGAGATTCGCCGTCAGCAGATCTACATGGGCGACTTCCCATGGATGACGAGCCAGGGAACATTCATCATCAACGGTGCAGAGCGCGTCGTCGTGTCGCAGCTCGTCCGCTCACCAGGCGTCTTCTATACCGACACCATCGATCCAGTTTCTGGTCGCGCGCTCTGGTCCGCGAAGGTGATCCCGAATCGCGGCGCATGGCTTGAGTTTGAGACGAGCAGCAAGGATCAGCTCTACGTAAAGGTCGACCGCAAGCGCAAGGTTGCTGCAACGACACTCCTCCGCGCCGTTGGCTTCGAGACGAACGATGAGATCGTTGGGCTCTTCTCGCGCATGGCATCGAACCCTGAGCATCCCTACCTTGCAAATACGCTCGAGAAGGACACGGCAGCAACGCGCAGCGAGGCGCTCGTTGAGGTGTACAAGCGGTTGCGCCCAGGTGATCCACCCACCGGCGACAACGCCCGCTCACTCGTTGAGAACCTCTTCTTCAATGGCCGCCGCTATGACCTAGGTCGCGTCGGCCGCTATAAGTTCACCCAGCGCCTCAGCGAGACGGCAGGGAAGATGGGCGTTGAGCTCCCTGACATGTCTGTCCGCACCCTTACGCGTGAGGACCTCGCCGCGATCGTCGGTCACCTCATGGTGGCAAACGAGGGTGGCGCGCATCGCGATGTTACCGACCATTTGGGCAACCGCCGTGTTCGCGCCAATGGTGAGTTGATCCAGAACGCGTTCCGCGTCGGCCTCCTCCGCATGGAGCGCGTCATCAAGGAGCGCATGACCATCCAGGAAGACGACAAGGCCACACCAAGCGCGCTGGTGAACGTTCGTCCAGTCGTTGCTGCAATGAAGGAGTTCTTCGGCGGCTCGCAGCTCAGCCAGTTCATGGATCAGACGAACCCACTTGCCGAGTTGACGAGCAAGCGCCGTCTATCAGCGCTCGGCCCAGGCGGCCTCTCGCGCGAGCGCGCCGGCTTCGACGTGCGCGACGTGCACCATAGCCACTACGGTCGCATCTGCCCAATCGAAACGCCGGAAGGCCCGAACATCGGCCTCATCGGCTCGCTCGCGACGTTCGGTCGCGTCAACGATCTTGGCTTCATTGAGACCCCATACCGTCGCGTGAAGGATGGACGCGTCACGAACGAGGTCGTTTATCTTCCGGCCGACGAAGAGGAGCGCTACGCAATCGCGCAGGCGAACGCCGAGCTTGATGCCGATGGTCAACTTGTTGGCGAGCGCATCTATTGCCGTAAGGGCGAGGGCTTTGAGCTCGTTGAGCCGTCGCGCGTCGAATACATGGACGTCTCGCCAAAGCAGGTTGTCTCTGTTGCAACGGCGCTGATTCCGTTCCTCGAGCACGACGACGCAAACCGCGCACTCATGGGTTCGAACATGATGCGTCAGGCTGTTCCACTCTTGACCCCCCACGCGCCAGTCGTCGGCACGGGCGTTGAGGGCCGTGCCGCGCGCGACTCCGGGCAGGTCGTCATCGCTCGCCGAAGCGGTGTCGTGACATCGGTCACCTCTGATCTCATCGTTGTTGAGCCCGACGAGGCAACGAGCAAGAAGGATCTCGATCGCTACCCACTCCTCAAGTTCGTTCGTTCCAACCAGGGAACCTGCCTCAATCACCGACCTGCTGTTGCCGTAGGAGACCGCGTCAAGCCGGGTCAAGTGATCGGCGATTCAATGTCCACCGATGGTGGCGAGCTCGCCCTCGGGCAGAACGTCGTCGTTGCCTACATGTCGTGGGAGGGCGCCAACTACGAGGACGCGATCATCATTAGCGACCGCCTCGTCCGAGAAGATGTCTTCACCTCCATTCACATTGAGAAGCACGAGCACGAGGCGCGCGATACGAAGCTCGGGCCGGAAGAGATCACACGCGACATCGCCAACGTTCCTGAAGAGCTCCTCGCAGATCTCGACGAACAGGGGATCGTCCACGTCGGTGCATCGGTGCATCCAGGCGACATCCTTGTCGGCAAGATCACCCCGAAGGGGGAGACCGAGGTCACGGCAGAAGAGCGCCTCCTCCGCGCCATCTTCGGCGAGAAGGCACGCGAGGTAAAAGACTCATCGCTCCGCTTGCCGCACGGCGAGCGCGGCACGGTTGTCGACGTTCGCGTCTTCAACCGCCAAGAGGTTGACCTTGCGCCAGGCGTCAACCAGCTCGTCCGCGTCTCCATCGCGCAGAAGCGCAAGATCTCCGTTGGCGACAAGATGGCGGGTCGCCACGGAAATAAGGGCGTCGTCTCCCGCATCTTGCCGGCCGAGGATATGCCCTACCTTCCAGACGGCACGCCAGTCGACGTCATCTTGAATCCGCTCGGCGTTCCAAGCCGCATGAATATTGGACAGCTGCTCGAGACGCACCTCGGCTGGGCGCTCGCGAAGCAGGGCCTGAAGGGCGCGACACCCGTCTTTGACGGTGCAACAGAGCAGCAGATCATCAGCGAGCTTGAGGCCGCCGGCCTTCCGCCAGAGGGGAAGATCGAACTTCGCGATGGGAAGACCGGGAAGCCGTTCGACCGCCCGATTACGGTCGGCGTCACCTACATGCTCAAGTTGCACCACCTTGTCGAAGACAAGATCCACGCACGCTCAACTGGTCCATACAGCCTCATCACCCAGCAGCCGCTCGGTGGCAAGGCGCAGTTCGGTGGCCAGCGGTTCGGCGAGATGGAGGTCTGGGCACTGCAGGCGTACGGCGCCGCAAACATCTTGCAAGAGATCCTCACCGTCAAGTCCGACGATGTTGTCGGACGCGTGCAGGCATACGACGCGATCGTCAAGGGCTCGCCGATCCAGGCACCTGGCGTGCCGGAGTCGTTCAAGGTGCTCGTCAAGGAGCTCCAGAGCCTTGGCATCAGCGTGAACATCCTCGACGAGAATGACGACGAGATCGCACTCCTCGAAGACGTCAGCGGCTACTCAACGCCGAACCTCGGCATCAACCTCAGCGGATTTGAAGAGTAGGGGGCAGAGCGATGACTGAAGTCAATAATTTTGAGGCGATTCGCGTAGCGCTTGCCAGCCCAGAGCAGATCCGCGACTGGTCGAAGGGCGAGGTCACAAAGCCTGAAACGATCAACTACCGCACGCTGAAGCCAGAGAAGGACGGCCTCTTTGACGAGCGCATCTTCGGGCCAACGCGCGATTGGGAGTGCTACTGCGGTAAGTACAAGCGCATTCGCTATAAGGGCATCATCTGCGACAAGTGTGGCGTGGAAGTTACGCGCAGCAAGGTGCGCCGTGAGCGCATGGGTCACATCCAGCTTGCGAGCCCTGTCTCCCACATCTGGTACTTCAAGGGCACACCGAGCCGCCTTGCGACACTCCTGGAGATTTCGCCACGCAACCTTGAGAAGGTGCTCTACTTCGCGCAGTACATCGTTACGAGCGTCGACGAAGATGCGCGCAAAGAGGCCCTCAAGGGACTCGACGACGAGCTCGCCGGTCGTGGTGGCGGTGCCACTGCGGAGGAAGAGAGCGAGATCAACGCACGCCTGAAGCGCCAGCAGACGGAACTCGATCGCGAGTCACGCGCGCGCACAGAGCAGTGCGATACCGATCGATCCGAACGCTCCCAGCAGTTGGGCGAGGCGGCGCAGGCGACCGAGCGCGCGATCACGGAACTTGGCGAGGGGAAGGCCGACGGCGCAGTCATCTTTGAGCCGACGGGTGAGATCGTCGTTGCCGACGGTGTAGTCGGTGGCCGCGAGGCGAAGGCGCGACTGAGTGCAGTGGTCAGCCAGGCCACGCTCGACGCCGACGAAGAGTTCAAGCAGCTCAAGGAATCCATCGGGCGCGAGCGCGTTGCAAAGCATGCCGATCTCAAGGCGTTTGCTGAAGGCGAGATCGCTGCGCTGCGTGCCAACGCGAAGACCTCTGCTCAGAGCCGCAAGGAAGAGATCGCCAAGGAGAAGAAGGCGCTGCTCAACCTGAAGCCGTACCAGCTCCTTCCTGAAATTGGCCGCGAAGACGAACTCGACAGCTTCCGTACGCTTGATGCCAAGTTCGGCAGTGAGCGCCCACGCGGCGCACGCATCTTCCGAGCTGGCATGGGTGCCGAAGCTGTCCGTGAACTCATCGAGCGCATGGACCTCGATGCAGAATCAAAGGAGCTCGCCAACGAGGTCCGCAATACCGCCGGCATGCGCCGCAAGAAGGCGATCAAGCGCCTCCGCCTCATCGAGGCCTTCCGCCGTTCCGGCGGCCGACCAGAGTGGATGATCCTCTCCGTTCTTCCGGTTATCCCGCCAGACCTGCGACCAATGGTGCAGCTCGATGGTGGTCGCTTTGCCACCTCTGACCTTAACGACCTCTATCGCCGCGTCATCAACCGCAACAATCGACTCAAGCGCCTCATCGAGCTCGGCGCACCAGAGATCATCGTGCGCAACGAGAAGCGCATGCTCCAAGAGGCGGTTGATGCACTGATCGATAACGGCCGCCGTGGCCGCGCGATCGCTGGCACGGGCAACCACCGACTCAAGTCGCTCAGCGACATGCTGAAGGGGAAGCAGGGGCGCTTCCGCCAGAACCTCCTCGGCAAGCGCGTCGACTACTCTGGCCGCTCCGTCATCGTGGTTGGGCCAGAGCTCAAGCTTCACGAGTGCGGCATTCCAAAGAAGATGGCGCTCGAACTCTTCAAGCCATTCGTCATGCGTCAGCTCGTCGAGCTTGGCCATGCCCACAACATCAAGAGCGCGAAGCGCCTTACCGAGCGCGCCACCGATGTTGTCTGGGACGTGCTCGCCGACGTGATCAAGGACCACCCGGTCCTCTTGAACCGTGCCCCGACACTGCACCGCCTCGGCATCCAGGCATTCATGCCAGTGCTCGTTGAGGGCTCTGCAATCCGCATCCATCCGCTCGTCTGTACAGCGTTCAATGCCGACTTCGACGGCGACCAGATGGCGGTCCACGTCCCGCTCTCAGAGGCGGCACAGCAGGAGGCACGCGAGCTGATGCTCTCGTCGAACAACCTCCTCTCACCGGCAGACGGATCACCGATCGTCTCGCCAACACAAGACATGGTTCTCGGCTGCTTCTACCTGACGCAGGAGACAGCGCTTGCCGCTGGTGCGAAGCGCCGCCGATTCTCCGACGAGACCGAGGCACTCCTCGCATACGACCTTGGCCAGGTGGCGATCCACGCCCCAATCGATGTCGTCGCGCGGGTATGGGATGAGGTCGCAGACGAAATCGTTGAGCAGCGAGTTGAGACAACCATCGGTCGCGTGAAGTTCAACGAGATCCTTCCTGACCGACTCCGCTTCGTCAATAAGCAGATGACGCGCAACGACCTGCGCGCACTCATTGCACGCTCCTTCTTGCTTCTCGGCAAGGGCGAGACCGCACTCCTCGCCGACGGGATCAAGCGCGTCGGCTTCGAAGCCGCAACGCGCGGTGGGCTCACGATCTCAGTCTTCGACATTGCCATGGCAGTCGATAAGAAGAAGATGATCGCCGAGGCTGACAAGAAGGTTGCCAACGTTGACGGCCAGTACGCCCAGGGTCTGATCACAGACTCAGAGCGCTACGCGGGCGTAATTCAGATTTGGCAGAAGACGACTGCCGAAATCGGCAACGAGATGATGAAGGAGCTTGATCCAACCGGACCGCTCTCGATGATGACCGCCTCGGGCGCCCGAGGAAACAAGGGAAACATCGGCCAGCTCGGCGCAATGCGCGGCCTCATGGCGGACCCATCGGGACGCATCATCGACGTTCCAGTGAAGTCCAACTTCCGTGAAGGCATGACGGTGCTCGAGTACTTCATCTCGACGCACGGCGCACGCAAGGGGCTTGCCGATACCGCGCTCCGCACCGCTGACTCCGGCTACCTGACACGACGCCTTGTTGACGTTGCGCAAGACGTGATCATCCGCATCGCTGACTGTCAGACAGCGGAAACAACGTTCATCTCACTCGCAGACACCGCAGAGATTGTTGGGAGCGAGTGGCCAATTGATGCCACGCACCCAGACATGCCAGAACTTCACGCCGCATTCGTTCGACGCCTCGTCGGCCGCCGCGCTGGTGCCGACTTCGTCGTTGCGGGCGAGTCCGTACAGCGTGATGCAGAGATTGGCGAGCAACTTGCAGCAAAGATTGCAACAGAGGGCATGTTGAAGGTCCCTGTACGCTCACCGCTCTCGTGCGTTGCCCCGGCTGGTGTCTGCCAGGCCTGCTACGGCCGAAACCTCGCAACCGGTGAACAGATCGCGATGGGGGAGTCGGTTGGCATCATGGCTGCGCAGTCCATCGGCGAGCCTGGCACCCAGTTGACGATGCGAACATTCCATACGGGTGGCGTCGCCGGACTCGACATCACCGCCGGCCTCCCACGTGTTGAGGAACTCTTCGAGGCGCGTAAGCCGAAGGGGAAGGCCGAGATTAGCCGCATCGATGGCGTTGTCGAAGTTGTCCGCTCGGACGCTGGAACAACGGTCGAGGTCACGCATCGTGAGGTCTACGAGGTCGAGGTCGACCTCCCGATTGACGCGAGTGTCACCGTCCGCGAAGGTGACATGCTCGAAGCGGGGCAGCTGATTGCAACCTCTACTTCAGCAGGCGACGTCACGGCCCCCGTGAAGGGGCTCCTCGCGAAGGCTGGCAACGGCTGGATTATCAAGGCTGAAGACGTTGTCCCACCGTCCAAGTACCCGATCCCGCACAACGCGAAACTGCTCGTCAAGAGCGGCGACCGCGTGCGTGCCGGCGACCCACTCACCGACGGGCCACTCGACCCACAGGAGCTCCTCGAGGTCCGCGGTCGGGCCGAGGTCCAGAACTACCTCGTCAAGGAGGTGCAGAAGGTCTACCGGAGCCAGGGTGTAACAATCTCTGACAAGCACGTGGAGATCATCGTGCGACAGCTCCTCCGCAAGGTCCGGGTCGACAATCCAGGGGATACCCATCTCCTGCCGACCGAGCTTGCCGACCGCCTGGCCTTCGAGCGCGAGAATGCCCGTGTCCTTGCCGAGGGTGGCGAGCCTGCAACGGCTGCCCCGCAGCTCCTCGGTGTAACAAAGGCCTCGCTGAATACGGAGAGCTTCCTCGCCGCCGCCTCATTCCAGGAGACGACGCGCGTGCTCACCGAGGCGGCAATCACGGGTGCACGCGACCACCTCCGTGGGCTCAAGGAGAACGTCATCATCGGCAAGCTCATCCCAGCCGGCACGGGCGCACCAGACGCGGTCGCCAAGCGCAAGGCCGAGGAGAAGCTCCGCGCCGCTGCCGCGCTCGCAGGCGGGGACCTCCCAACCGACTTCGGGAAGGACGATTTCAACGTCTTCCTCGAGAACGAGCAGGGTGGGGCCAGCCAGGACGACGTCTCACAGCTGGTCGCCCTCCTCACGGAGGAGAAGCCTGCCGCGGACGGCGACGACGAGGTCAACCCCTTCCTCAACGAGGGTGCCAGTGGTGGCGCCAGCGGGGAGGGCGAGCCTCAGGCGTAACATTTCAGGGGGCCGTGGGGGCTCTGCTTTGACACCGCACGCGTGCGGCTGCTAACCTCCACCGTCCGTGCCACACGGGTGCTTCGCACCCGAGCATCACGTCAGCAAGAGAGTAGTTGGAAGGAGCGCGCGCGAACCGTGCCGACAATCAATCAGCTCGTTCGGAAGGGGCGTAAGACGAAGGTCTCGAAGATCAAGGCGTCTGCGTTCCGGAAAAACTGGAATGGCCTGAAGCAGCGACAGGAGTCGACTGATGGCGCCCCCATGAAGCGTGGCGTCTGCTTGATTGTGCGCACGATGACCCCGAAGAAGCCGAACTCAGCGCTCCGAAAGATTGCCCGCGTGAAGCTCACGAACCAGATGGAGGTCACCGCCTACATTCCGGGCATCGGCCACAACCTCCAGGAGCACAGCGTTGTGCTCGTCCGTGGCGGCCGAGTGAAAGACCTTCCGTCGGTGAAATATCACATTGTTCGCGGCGCGCTTGACGCAGCAGGTGTCAAGGATCGCAAGCAGAGCCGCTCCAAGTACGGTGCCAAGGCTGAGCAGGCCGGCGGAAAGAAGAAGTAGCCGATGCCGCGTCGTACCACTGTTCCCCGTAAGCTCAAGTACGAGGTTACGCCGCTCAACAAGACGATCGATCGTTTCGTCGTCAAGGTGATGCTCAGCGGCAAGCGCGGCCTCGCGGAGCGCATCATGCGCGAAACGTTGGAGCGCATTGAGACGCTGGCGAATCGCCCTGGGCTTGAGGTGCTCGACCTTGCCCTGCGCAACGCAACACCACTGATTGAAGTGAAGCCACGCCGCGTTGGCGGTGCCACCTACCAGGTGCCAGTCGAGATCCGCGGCGAGCGCCGTTTGAGCCTCGGCGTTCGTTGGTTGGTGCAGGCCGCGCGTAAGCGCAACGGGAAGAGCATGCCGGAGAAGCTCGCTGCTGAATTTATGGATGCATCGAATAACCTTGGTGCCGCAGTCAAGCGTCGTGAAGAGACCCACAAGATGGCAGAGGCGAACAAGGCCTTTAGCCACTTTAGGTTCTAGGAGCACCGCCGATGTCACGCGCCACACCACTCCTCCGGGTTCGAAACATCGGCATCATTGCCCACATCGATGCGGGCAAGACGACGGTTACCGAGCGCATCCTTTTCTATACGAAGAAGATCCACAAGATCGGCGAGGTGCACGAGGGTGCAGCGACGATGGACTGGATGGCCCAAGAGCAGGAGCGCGGCATCACGATTACTGCCGCCGCGACGACCTGCGCCTGGAATGATCATCAAATCAACATCATCGATACGCCCGGCCACGTGGACTTCACCGTTGAGGTTGAGCGTTCGCTTCGCGTCCTCGACGGCGCAGTCGTCATCTTTGACGGAGTTGCTGGTGTCGAGCCTCAGTCCGAAACAGTGTGGCGCCAGGCCGACCGCCACTCGGTGCCCCGCTTCTGCTTCATCAACAAGCTTGACCGTACAGGCGCCGATTTCTGGCGCTGCTTCGACATGATCAAGGATCGCCTTGGAGCAAACGCGGTCCCACTCCAGTTGCCGATCGGCCTCGAAGATAAGTTTGAAGGAGTCATCGACCTCATCGCCATGGAAGAGATCGTCTATCTCGACGATAAGGGCGAGAAGAGCGAGCGCCGACCAATTCGTGCCGACTTGAAGGCCGAGGCTGACAAGTGGCATGCATTCCTCTTGGAGCAGGCAGCCGGGCAGACCGACAAGTTGACCGAGATCTACCTTGAGACGGGCACGCTCACTCCAGACCAGGTTCGCGAAGGCATCCGCTTGGGCACACTCGGCTACAAGATTGTCCCCGTGTTGACCGGCTCTGCCCTCAAGAACAAGGGTGTGCAGCCAATGCTCGACGCCGTGGTCGACTACCTCCCAAGCCCACTCGACGTTCCGGCAATCCAGGGGACGAACCCTCGTAACATCGAAGAGGTGATGTCGCGCCCAGTCGATGACGAGGCACCATTTGCAGCGCTCGCCTTCAAGATCGCCGCCGACCCATTCGTTGGCAAGCTTGGATTCTTCCGTGTCTACTCTGGCGTGCTCAAGGCAGGTTCGTATGTGCTGAACCCAGCGAAGGGGAAGAAGGAGCGCATCGGCCGCCTGATTCGCATGCACGCAAACCACCGCGAGGAGATTGACGAGGTTCGTGCAGGCGACATCGCCGCCGCCGTTGGCCTGAAGGACACCTTCACTGGCGACACCCTCTGCGACCCAGAGAACCCAATCGTCTTGGAGTCGATGACCTTCCCTGATCCGGTAATTGAGCTCAGCGTTGAGCCGAAGACGAAGGCCGACCAGGAGAAGATGGGCGTCGCCCTTCAGCGCCTCGCTGAGGAGGATCCGACCTTCCGCGTGCACACCGACCAGGAGTCGGGCCAGACCCGCATTGCTGGGATGGGTGAGCTCCACCTCGACATCATCGTGGACCGCATGGTGCGGGAGTTCAACGTGGCGGCAAATATCGGCCGCCCGTCGGTCTCGTACCGCGAGACCATCCGCAAGCGCGCCAGCGGCGAGGGTCGCTTCGTCCGCCAGTCCGGCGGCAAGGGGCAGTATGGCCACGCCGTGATCGTCGCTGAGCCAGGCGAGAAGGGGAGCGGCTACGTCTTCGTCGACAAGATCGTCGGAGGAACCGTTCCACGCGAATTTATCAAGCCGATCAACGAGGGGATCCGCGAGGCACTCCAGACGGGCATCTACGCCGGCTTCCCGGGCGTTGACGTGACCGTCACGCTGGTCGACGGCTCGTACCACGACGTGGACTCTTCGGAAATGGCCTTCAAGATCGCTGGATCGATGGCCCTCAAGGACGCCTTCCCAAAGGCAGATCCTGCCGTCCTGGAGCCAGTCATGAACGTCGAGGTCACCATGCCTGAGCAGTTCCTCGGCGACGTCATGGGCGACCTCAACAGCCGCCGCGGGCAGGTGTTGGGCATGGAAAACCGTGGTACGACCCAGGTGGTCAAGGCCAACGTCCCGCTCGCGACGATGTTCGGGTACGCTACCGATCTCCGATCGATGACCCAGGGCCGAGCGGCCTTCTCGATGGAGCTCTCCCATTACGCCGAGGTCCCGCAGCACATCGCGCAGGAGCTCGTCGCAAAGTCAAAGACAGCGGCGCAGGCGTAGTCGGCGCCCCGTTGAAGCAGTAGAAGCAAGGAAAGAAGGAGGAACTCGAGATGGCAAAGCAGAAGTTTGAGCGGTCGAAGCCGCACGTGAACATCGGGACGATCGGACACATCGACCACGGCAAGACGAGCTTGACCGCCGCGATCTCGAAGTACCTCGCCCTCAA